>NZ_JBEPAA010000095.1:0-27179 GCF_040298365.1 Kitasatospora sp. NPDC001603 | reverse complement strand
TGGAGGTCCTCGGGCCGGGTGGTCCACTCGCAGCCGCCGGCTTCGGGCCGGAGGTAGGCGGCGCCGCCGAGGGTGTCCATGTAGACCCCTTCGGCTGGCTGCCCGTTGGGGGAGCGGTGGGCCCGGTCGCGGACGACTTCGCCGATCCGGGGCTGGTATGCGGGCGTGCGGGGGCGGCCGGGCATGCGGGCTCCATTGGTTGCTGTGAGTCCCCGAGTTGTTGCGGGGTGTAGCCATGGTGGCCCGAGTGGCTCTACGATTGCCAGGGTCTAACCTTGACTGTTCCGTCTGGTTATGGGAGTCAACGTCATTGCCAACCAACGAGCTTGACGCATCCTCATCACCGCTAATGCGGTTCGGTGCAGAACTTCGCAGGTCAAGGCGGGCTATGCGGTGGTCGCAGACCGAACTCGGGCTGCGGATGGGCTACTCGAATGCGATGGTCTCGTACGTCGAACGAGCGAAGAAGTCCGTAACTTCTAACTTTGCCGTTAGAGCTGACGAGGTATTTGAGACCGGAGGTACCTTCTACGAACTCTGGTGCCGATACTCCAAGGCAAGCCTGCTGGAGGGCTTCCCCGAGTTCGCCGACGCGGAGGCGCGGTGCCGCCGTCTGCGGGAGTTTGCACTCACGATCGTCACTGGACTGTTTCAAGTGTCCGAGTACGCCGAGGCGCTGGCCTTCGCGGCCGTACAGCGAGGGGCGATCACCCAGTCTGCGGCGGAACAGCGGGTCGAGTTCCTGGCTACTCGTCAACGGGTACTCGATCGGAAGACGCCGCCGAGGATCCATGCCGTGCTGGACGAGAGCTGTCTGGCGCGACTGATCGGTGGCCCGGCGGTCATGGTCAAACAGCTCGATCACATCGCAGAACTGGCAGCCCGTCCGAACGTCACCATCCAGGTCGCACCGTTTGAGTTGGGTGAGAACCTGCCATTCACCATGCCGGTGACCCTGCTTGACCTGTCGGATGGCTCGGTTGTCGGCTATGCCGAGTCACATGCACGCGGTCATCTCGAACGAACCCGTGAAGCCGTCTCGACATGGGAGAGAGAGTACGATCAGCTGGTGGTAGAAGCGCTGCCCAAGGCGGCGTCCCTGGCACTAATCCACAAGGCTCGGAAGGAGCTAGTCCCATGAACCCCGATCTTTCCGGCGCGTCCTGGGCCAAGTCGTCTTACTCCAACAACGGCGGTCAGTGCCTGGAGGTTTCGGCGGACTTCCCCGGCACCGTCCCCGTCCGGGACTCCAAGGACCCCGACGGTCCCGCGCTCCTCTTCGCCGCCGAGGCCTGGCAGTCGTTCGTCGCCGGTGTCCGGTCCGGGGAGTTCGGCAGCCTCTGAGCGCGGCCGCATCCCGGTCGGGGTGAAACCCCAGGTTCTTGGGGTACCGGGGGCCTTGGCGGCGTCCAAGACTGTGGCTATGGACACCATCGAGCAGACCCGAATCACCGACAACCGGGAGATCGTGCGTGACTTCATCGACGCACTGTTCACCCAGGGCGACCTCGCGGCGGTCGACGAGTACCTCGCCGAGGACTTCCTCAACCACGACCCGCCGGTCGGAACCGACACCAGCCGTGAGGGCATGCGCGCGGCCGCCGTGCTGTTCCGCGGTGCGTTCCCCGACTGGCACGCCATGCCCGACTTCCTGGTCGCCGAGGGTGACATGGTCGTGGAGCACTTCAGCGCCAGTGGCACCCAGCGCGGCGAGATCTTCGGCGCGCCGCCCACCGGCCGTACCGTCACGCTGCGGGGGATCAACATCTTCCGGCTCCGGGAGGGCCGCATCGTCGAGCGCTGGGGCCGGCTCGACGAGCTGGGGCTGCTGCGCCAGCTCGGGCTCGTCCCGGGCCCGGGGTAGTCGGGCGGCGTACGCTGATGTCCGTGGTGGCAGGCGCGGTCGTGGAACGCCGACTCGCCGACATCGAGCGACGGTGCCGCAGCGGGCTGGACACCGCCGCGCTGGGCTCGGAGATCGTCGGCCGTCTGCGCCGGGTGGTGCCGGCGGAGGCGGCCTTCTCCGCGACCGTCGATCCGGTGACGCTGCTGTTCACCTCGGCGACCGCCGAGGACCCGCTCGGCCCCGCGACGGCGCTGTTCCTCGACAACGAGTTCGGGCAGGCGGACGTCAACAAGTTCGCGGGCCTCGCCGGGGCGGCGGATCCGGTCGGGTCGCTGGACCGAGCCACCGAGGGCAGCCGGACGGACAGCGCCCGCTACCGGGAGATCATGGCCCCGCTGGGGCTCGGCGACGAACTGCGCGCCGCGCTGGTCACCGGGCACCGCTGCTGGGGAGTGCTCTGCCTGCACCGGGAGGCCTCCTCCCCGGGCTTCACCGATGAGGAGATCGCCCTGGTCCGACGCGTCGCGCCGGTTCTGGCGGCCGGTCTGCGCACGGCGGTGACCGCGCTACCGCCTCCGAACGCCACCACCGGCCCGGACGGGGTGGGTCTCATCCTGCTCGACTCCGCGCTCAGGACGGTGTCCATGAGCCCCGAGGCCGAGCAGTGGCTGACCGACTTCCCCGACGGCGACCGGCAGGACGCGGGTCTGCTCCCGGTCAGCGTGCTCGCGGCCGCCGCCGGGCCGGTGCCCTCGACCGTCCGCGTCCGAGGGCGTTCCGGCCGGTGGCTCGCCCTGCACACCAGTCGCCTGGGCGCGCAGATCGGCGTGGTGGTGGAACCGGCCCGACCGGCGGAACTCGGCGCGGTCCTGCTCAGCGCCCACGGGCTCACCGACGCCCAGACCCGGGTCGCCGCCCTGGTCATCCGGGGGCGGTCCACCCGCCAGCTGGTCGACGAACTCCACATCTCCGCAAACACCGTGCAGGAGCACCTGACCGCCGTCTTCGACAAGTTCGGTGTGCGCAGTCGCCGCGAGCTGGTGGCCGTGGTGCTGGCGGACCTGTCCGGCTTCGCCTAACGGCCGGTCCTCGTGGCGGCTGACGGCTTCGTCGGGGCCGAACTGCGGTGGACCGCCTCAAGGAGCCGGCGCAGTGCCGGGGGAGGCGGGCCGCTGCGGACCGCGAGTGACGTGGTGACGGTGAGGCCCGCGAGTGGGCGGTAGGCGATCCGGGGGACCGGGGGCAGGCCGGACACCCGGTAGAGGACCGTCCACGAGGGCGCGTCGTCGGCGATCTCGGTGAGCGTCTCGCGCAGCGTGGTGAACGGCGGCCCGGTGACCGGTGTGCCGAGGTCGGCCGCCTGCCAGGCGGCGGTGATCAGGTCGTGGAAGGGCGGGTTCCGCGCGCGCGGGGCCAGGCGCAGCGGCAGGTCGCGCAGGTCGGCCGGGCGGAGCGGATCGAGCGCGGCCGCCGGGTGGTCGGCCGGCAGGGCGGCGTACAGCGGGTCGCTCCAGAGCGGGAGCAGCTCCAGCCCGGGGACGGCGGCCGGGCCGCGTACGAAGGCGGCGTCCAGCGTGCCCGAGCGGACTTGGGCGAGCCGTTCCGGCGGGGCGGCCCGGGTGAGCCGGACGCGGAGCTGCGGCGCGAGGTCCGACAGCGCGGACAGGACGTCGTAGAGCCGGTCGCCGGGCCCGTGGACGGCGCCGAGCCGGAGTACGCCCTCGGCCCCGGCGGCGATCTCGGCCGCCACCCGGCGGGTGCGGTCGGCCGCCGCGAGGACGGCGCGGGCCTCCGGCAGCAGGCGCTCACCGGCGGCGGTCGGCCGGACGCGCCGGGTCGAACGGTCGAAGAGGATCACCCCCAGCTCGCGCTCCAGCCGCATGACCTGCTGGCTGACGGCCGACTGCACGATGCCCAGCCGATCGGCGGCGCGCCCGAACCCGCCCTCGTCGGCCACCGCCACCGCGTAGGCCAGTTGCCGGAGTTCCATGCTCCCCGTCCGTCGTCGTCGTCCGCCGCGTCCCCGACCGATCGCGATCACTGATCGGTGTCATCGCCAACTGCTCCTGGTTCATCCGCCATTCCCGCGTTCGAATGGATCCGATCAGTCGCTTACCCACGAAGGGCGTACCGATGCCGACCCCGTACCCCACCACCTCCGAACCGATCCGCGAGCCGCTGCTCGTCCGGGCGGCCGACGCCGAGCGCGTCGCCCTGGCCGCGGGCAGCGCCTTCCACCTGCTGGCCGACGGCGGCGACGGTGGTGCCGACGCGCCGGGCGGCGGTGCGTTCGGCGTCAACCGCCTCGTCCTGGCGGAGGGGGCGGACGGCGCCCGGCCGCACTACCACGCGCGGTCCTCCGAGCTGTTCTACGTGCTCGGCGGCGTCGCGGAGTTCCTGCTGGGTGACCGGTCCAGGATCGCCGCCGTGGGCGACCTCGTCGTCGTCCCGCCCGGCCTGCCGCACGCGTTCGGCGCGGCACCCGGCCGGACGGCCGCCCTGCTCGTGGTGATGTCACCCGCGGTGGAGCGCTTCGGGTACTTCCGCCATCTCGGCCGGGTCGCCGCCGGGCTGGACACCTTCGACCGGCTCCTCCCCGAACAGGACCGCTACGACGTGCACTTCACGGATCCCGTGCCCTGGCAGCGGGCCCGGTCCCGCGCCTGAACCGGACACCTGGGCCGGCGTGTGGTCCCGGCGGTGTGGTCCCGGCCGCTGTCAGTACGGCGTGAGAGGCTCGCCGCATGGCGATCACGGTCGAAGAGGTGCGCACCCTGGCCCGGTCCCTGCCGCGTACCGAGGAGGCGCTGGTCAGGGACCGGGTCAAGTTCCGGGTCCGGGGGATCGTCTACCTGGCGTTCTCGCGGGACGAGACGGTCATGGGCTTCGCCTTCCCCAAGGAGGAGCGGGCGGCCCTGGTCGCGGCCGAGCCGCAGAAGTTCCTGATGCCGGAGCCGGCGGACGAGCGGTTCAACTGGGTGCAGGTCCGCACGGGCGCCGTCGACGCGGCCGAGATGCGTGAACTGGTCGTCGAGGCCTGGCGGATGGTCGTCCCGAAGAAGGTCGCGGCCGAGTACCTGGGGGCTAGCGGCGCGTCGTAGCGCTCAGGCCGGCGGCGTGGGCCGGGTCAGGGAAGGAGCCGGGCGTGGTGGACGGCGTGGGAACCGGGGCCGGGGGCGAGTGGGCCCGGCACCGGGGGGCCGGTGACGCTCTTGGTGTCATCGTCGTCGTCCGTGAACGTCGACGTGATCGAGCCCGCGGCCGAGGAGAGCACGCCGATCACGAGGAACGCCACCAGCAGGCCGCGCCCGCCGCTGCTCAGCACCAGGGGGTGGGTCCCCGACACCGGCCCGCTCGGCGCGGTGGTCGGCTCATCGCCGAACAGCCGCTTCGGATAGGCGGAGGTGAGCATCAGCAGATACGCCAGGTACCGCATCCGGTAGCGCAGGATCGCCGCGGTGGCCTCGAACAGGGCCTGCGGCATCCGGCCCAGGATCAGGACCACCAGCCAGCTGATGAAGGCGACCGTCCACCAGCCGCTGTACAGCACGGCCTGGATGATCATCGCGGGGATGGCCAGGATGATCCGGAAGAACACCGCGAGCCGGTTGAGCTCACCGGGCCGCAGTTCGACCTGTACCGGGTAGCCCGGGGTCCGGAACGCGAAGGGCGGGTAGCGGTCGTGGGTGAGCAGCAGGTACGCGTTCACCCGGGTCTCGTAGGGGACGTACCCCGACAGGTAGTCGGCGGCGAAGCCCGGCAACCGGCCGAGGAACAGCGCACCGAACCAGCCGATCACGGCGACGAAGAACGCCACCACCGACAGCGCCCAGACCACGATGAACTGCGGGATCAGCAACAGGATCCGCACCAGCACGGTGAGCCGGTTCTGCGGGCCCGGCGGGGACATGTCCAGCACCGGCAGCCACTCGCTGTCCGAGGGAGCGGGCGCGGGGGGAGCCTGCCACATCCGGGCCTCCAGGTCTCGACACCAGGCACGGCGGTACACCGCCGTGTGCTCCGAAGATCGCAGCCGCCCGGCGCCTTCGCGCGCTGCGCTGGGCCGCCCGGGCGACCACCGTGCGGCGCGGAACGCTGTCGCCCGGGCCGGCCCGCGCCCTCGGGTGCCCCGCTGGACGCGGCTGATTCGTACACTTCCGCTGATTTGGATGATCGAAATCGCGCTTTGAATGGTCTTGTGTCGATCAGGGTCGATCAGTTTCTGGCATCGAGCCTCTCGCCCCGGTGTCGGGAGGAATGATCGCAACGGCGGTCGGCCGTGCCGCTGCTGTGTCATGTCTCGGCCATGCAGTGCTCATGTGTGGGGGTGCCCGGTTGCCAGCCATCGACGACCACGACGACCACGACGACCGCTTCTACGGCCTTGACGGGCAGGACGGCCGTCACCGACGTGCCGACCGCTTCGACGTCGACGACCACGCGGACCGTCGCCATGCGGACCGTGTGCACGCGGGCCGCGACCGCGAGGACCGTGAGGACGACGACGGTGCCGAGCACGACGCCCTCGCGGACTTCGACGAGTTCCTCCGGATCTCCGCCGGCCTCACCGGCTTCGACGAGGGGGAACTGCGCGCCACCGGCATGGCCCACGAGCACCACCGCACCCTGCTGGCCCGCCGGGTCCGCGACGAACACGCCCTCGTCCACCTCTGGTACGTCGGCGCCTGGCCCGGCGAACTGCCCTCCTCGCCCCGCGCCTACGACCGGGGCCTGATGTGGCGCACCTTCCAGGGCGCCGCCCCCGGCACCGCCGCGCCCGGACACGGCAGCTGGGCCGAGGCGCCGCAGTACGGCGGCGGCCGATGAGCGCGCGCTGGGACGCCGTCGTGGTCGGCGCGGGCTTCGCCGGCTCGCTGGTCGCCGAGCGGCTCGGAGCACAGGGCTGGCGCGTCCTCGTCCTGGAGGCCGGGCACCCCGCGCGTCCCGCCGCCGCCACCGCGACGGCCTACCGCGCGGCCGGCGGCGGGACGCCCACCTCCCCGTACCCGCTCAGCGAGGACGCGCCGTCCCCCGACGTGGGCGACCTCGCCGGGCGGCCGGACGGCGGCTTCGACGCGACCGGCTACCTGGTCCAGCACGGACCCCTGCCGTACGCCAGCGGCTACCTGCGGGTCAACGGCGGCACCGGGCTGCTCTGGACCGGACTCGCCCCGCGCATGCACCCCGAGGACTTCCGCACCGGCGACCTCGGTCACGGCCGCAACTGGCCGATCGGCTACCACGACCTCGAACCGTACTACCGCCTGGCCGAGCGGGAGCTGGGCGTGGCCGCCGACGCCGACCAGCAGCGCGAGGCCGTCGGCCTGCCCATCCCGGACGGCTACGCCTTCCCGACCCGCGCCATCCCCGCCAGCTACCTCGACCGGCGGCTGGCCCGCGCGCTGGACGGCCGCACCGTCCGCGACCCCGCCGCCCCCGAGGCGGCGAGCCTCGCCGTCGTCCCCACCCCGCACGCCCGCCACGGCCTGCCGAACCGTCGTGCCGGGGACGCGCCGCACGAACCGGGCACGCCCTGCGCGGGCAGCGCCAGCTGCGTCCCGATCTGCCCGAGCGGCGCCAAGTACACGCCGCTGCGCACCCAGGCCCGCTGGGCACCGACGGTCGAACTGCGGACCGACGCCGTGGCCGCCCGCGTCCTCGCCGACGGCACCGGCCGGATCACCGGCGTCGACTACCTCTCCGGGGGAGCCGCCCACCGGGTCGAGGCCGACCTGGTCGTCCTCGCCGCCCACGCGATCGAGAACGCCCGGCTGCTGCTCCTCTCCGGCCTGGCGAACCGCAGCGACCAGGTCGGCCGGAACCTGATGGACCACCCGGCCCTGCTCACCTGGGGGCTCATGCCGGACCCCGTCGGCCCCTACCGCGGCCCGGGGTCGACCAGCGGGCTGGAGGCGTTCCGCTTCGGGGGCGGCCGCACCCGCCGCGCGCCGTTCCGGGTCGAGATCGGCAACTGGGGCTGGTCCTGGGCCGCCGGCCCGCCGCAGGTCGAGGTGGCCGAACTGCTGGCCGCCGGAGTGCGCGGGAAGGAGCTGAGGGAGCGGCTGGGCGACCGGCTCGGCCGGCAGTTCGCCCTCCAGTTCGAGCTGGAGCAGCCCGCCGACCCGGCCAACCGCGTCACCCTCGACCCGGACCGCCGGGACCGGCTGGGGCTGCCGCGCCCCGCCCTGCACTACGACCTCTCGCCGTACGTGCGGCGCGGCATGGCCTCGGCCCGCGCCGTCTCCGACCAGCTGTTCGCGCTGCTCGGCGCCGAGGACCACACCCGTTACGAGGCCGGGCCGCGCTGGCCCGGCCGGCTCGAACACGAGGGCCGCCCGTACGCCTACCGGGGGGCGGGCCACGCCGGCGGCACGCACCTCATGGGCGACTCGCCGACCGACTCCGTCGTCGACCAGTGGCAGCGCTGCTGGGACCACCCCAACCTCTACGCCGTCGGCTGCGGATCGATGCCGTCGCTCGGCACCTCCAACCCCTCGCTCACCATGGCCGCGCTCGCGCTGCGCAGCGCCGACCGGATCCACCGCGACCTGCTGGCGCTGCACGGACCGGTGACGATCGCCGAACCAGCTGCGCCTGCGGCGCCAGCCGCAGGCGCCGCGCCGGTCGACCTGCCCGTGCCCGCCCGACGACCGACGGAGTCCCGATGACCGCACTCCCGCTCCCGCCCGTCCCCGAGCCCTACCACCTGCCGTTCCACTACGGCGCGCTGCACAACATCGGGGTGGACTACCTGGTCGCCCCGGGCCCCTGCCGCGACCTGCTCGCCAAGCGCCACCCCGGCCTGGCCGTCGCCCTCTTCGACGGCATGGCCTGCGTCTCGCTGAACTACCAGCTCTACTTCGCGCAGTACCCGGGCGGCGGCGGGATCACCCAGGAGGTGGAGATCAACGTCATCGCCCACCCCGCGTTCGCCGAGGACCGCCTCCCCGAGCTGAACTACGGCCAGTACGCCCGTGGTTACGACCAGACCAAGCTGCTCGGGATCGCCCGGATGCACGTCCTCTGCGACAACCCGCTCGCCATCGACGCGGGCCGCAGGCTCTACGCCGAGCCGAAGCGGCCGGGCTGGTTCGAGGCGGAGCTGCCCTCGCTCAACGCCGCGTCCGTGCGAGAGCGCTGGTCGGTCTCCTGCCGCCGCGCCGCGCTCGGTCCGGACGGGCTGAGCCGCGAGGACGGCGAACTGTTCGCCGTCGAGGCCGACCTGGTGGGCCTCACGCCCGAGGCGGTCAACAACACGCCGATCACCGGCTACGGCACCGACGAGGAGGGCCGGCTGCTGGCCGGGCCGCTCGACGTCCATGACACCTACCGGTTCTACGCGCTGGACGACCGCACCGCGGACCGGGTCCGCCTCACCCTCGGCGAGCGCCCCTCGACCGACGACGCGGTCGCCGACCTCGACCGCCTGATCGGGACGGCGCCCGCCGCCGGCGTCTGGACCTACCAGTCCCCTCCGGTCGCCGCCCACAACCGGCCCTACTATGTCCGCTGAGCCGCGCCCACGGCCCGCACCTCGCCCCGGCGGCCGGGCGGACCACCCCGGCGGGGCCTGCGGCAACCGGCCCGTCCCGGCCGGGGGCGTTCCTCAGGAGGTGTGGTCGGGCCAGGGGATGTCGGTGGCGACCGGGGCGGTGTAGTCGATGCCGGGCACCGAGAAGCCGTAGAGGCGGCGGACCTCGGCGCGGAACCAGTCGAGGTCGGCCAGGGCGGCGATGGTCGCCGTGGTGGCGCTCTCCCAGCGGGCCGAGACGGCGGCCTGGACGTCGTCGCTCAGTTCGAAGGTGTCCAGGCGGACCCGGCCCTCGTCGTCCAGGGCGAGCGGGGCGGTGCCGGTGAGCTGGTCCCACAGGGCGGCGAGTTGGTGGATCGGCGGGACGAGGCCGCCCCCGAGGACGCCGCGCAGCAGGCCGGTGTAGAGGGCGATGCCGGGGATCGCGGTGGAGGACTGGGTGACGGCGGCGCCGTTGACGGAGGTCACGGCCCGCCCGCCCACCGTCCTGCCGAGCCGCGCGTCGAGGGTGCGGGCGGTGGCCTCCAGGTGGGCCTTGGCCGCGCCGATGGTGCCCTGCCGGTAGATCGCCGCCGTCAGCGACGAGCCGATGTAGGAGAGCGCGGCGGTGCTGAACCCCTCGGCGAGCAGCCCCCGCCCGGCGAGGTGGTCGATCCAGCGTTCCCAGTCGGCGCCGCCCATCACGGCCACGGTCTGTGCCACGTCGTCGCCCTCGGCCGGCCCGGTCTCGACCTCGCGGACCTCGGGCACGCCGTCCTCGTCGAAGACCAGGGTCTTGGTGCGGTTCACCCCGCCGATCGGCTTGAGGACCGAGGCGTAGGTGGCGCCGGTCTCCGGGTCGGTACGCCGGGGCGCGGCCACCGAGTAGATCAGGTGGTCCAGTCGGCCGCCGAACCGCTGCTCGACGAGATCGGCGACCTGCTCCTTCATCGCGTCGGAGAACGCGTCACCGTTGAGGAAGACCATGTCCCGCCCGGCGGCACGGGCCAGGTCGGCGGTGGCGGCGGTGCGGTACCAGCCGGCCGTCGCGGTGCGGCGTGCGGTGGGGGCCTTCTCGAAGGACACGCCGATACCGCGGATACCCGCCCGCTTGAGACCGGCGAGCGTGGCCGCCAGACCGTACCCGGCGGAGGAACCGATGACCAGCGCCACCGGCCCGTGGCCCTCCGGCGGAGCGGCCGGGGCGGGGCAGGCCTGCCACATGTCGGCCACCAACTGCCCGCACCCGGCCGGGTGGGAGTCGAGAAAGAGGAAACCCCGGTTGCGGGGAGTGAGAACACGCTCGTTCACGATGGCAGTCCTTGGGTCGGCCGTGACAGGAGCACGGCGGCCGACCGGGCCACCGCGCCCTGCCAGTCTGTTCCAGGTCGCATGCGGGCCGTGGGCTCTGCCAGGAACAATGATCGCGAGACGATCTTGGAGTGTTTCCACCATGTACGGCCGGGCGAGGAGCGGCCCCGACCTGCCGGCCAGGGCCGCTCGGGGGGAGTTCCGCGCTCGCGCCCGGTGGTCCCGGCGGGACCGGGTGGACGTTCTCGGGCAGCGCTCGGTGGACCGGTCAGTCCTGCGACCGGCCGACCGGGAGCGGCTCCCCGCCACCGGACACCACGGCCTCCGACTCCCACGCGGCGTGGACGCCGCTCTCCCCGCCGGCGGCGGCCGGCTCCTCCTCGGAAGGGTTCGGAGCCCGTGACCAGCGGCCGGCCAGGAGCGTGCCGGCGATCAGCTGGAGCTGGTGGTACACCATCAACGGCATCACCAGCAGCCCGGCCTGCGGTCCGAACAGGACGGTCGCCATCGGCAGGCCGTTCGCCAGGCTCTTCTGTGAGCCGCAGAGGAGGGCCGCGATGCCGGACGCCCGGTCGAGCCCCAGCAGGCGGGCGCCGAGCCCGGTGAGGGCGAGGGTGGTGGCGAGCAGGGCGAGCAGCACCGCCAGCAGGCCGAGCAGGGCGATGGGGGTGGTCATGCTCCAGATGCCCTGGGCCACCGCCGCGCTGAAGGCGGTGTAGACGACGAGCAGGATCGAGCCCCGGTCCACCGGGGTGAGGAGGCGTTTGTACCTGGTGAGGAACCCGCCGATCCTCGGGCGCAGCGCCTGCCCGAGGAGGAACGGCGCGAGCAGTTGCGCACCGATCCGCAGCAGGCCGTCGGCGGACAGGGCGGTGTGGGCGCCCAGCAACCAGGCGGCCAGCAGCGGCGTGAGGAGCAGGCCGGCGAGGCTGGAGTAGGTGCCCGCGCAGATGGCAGCCGGGACGTTGCCGCGAGCGGCGCCGGTGAGCGCCACCGAGGACTGCACCGTCGACGGGACGAGGCAGAGGAACAGCACGCCGGTCTGCAACTGCTCGGTGAGCGGACGGGGTGTCAGGGCGGCGGTGGCGAGCCCGAGCAGGGGGAAGAGGACGAAGGTGCAGGCCAGAACCAGGCCGTGCAGCCGGAGGTGGCGCAGCCCGGCCAGCGTCTCGCGGGCGGAGAGCCGGGCCCCGTACAGGAAGAAGAGCAACCCGACCGCGAGGTCGCAGGCCAGCTCGGCCCCCCGGGCGGCCCGACCGGTGGCGGGCAGCAAGGTGGCGAGCAGGACGGTGCCCGCCAGCGCCGCCACGTACGGGTCGAGCCCGCGCAGCCGGAGCCCGCGTCGCGCCGGACCGGGCCCGGGCGGCGCGGCCGCCGCGGCCGGCCCCGCACTCGGGCCCGCTGCCACGGCCTCCGGGCCGTCCGGCCCCGCAGCAGCCGGATCCGGCGGACCGGGCGGGCCCGACGAACCTTGCTGACCCGGCGTACCCGGCGGGCCGGCACCGGGCCCATGAGCCCGGTGCCGGAGCCCGCCGCTCATTCGTCGCTCCCTGCCGACGAGTCGACCGCGGTGACCGGCGCGATCCCCAGCACCGTGCCCACCAGGGCATTGGCCGGCCCCTGGTCACTGCCCGCCGTGCCCTGTCCGGACTGGAGGTTGCCCGACTTGTCGATCTCCAGGAGCGAGTCGGTGCTCACCAGCGAGTCCGAGTGGGAGTTGTCGATCACGGTGATCAGGCCGCCGCCCGCCACCGCGGGCGAGGCGGCCCCACCGAGCAGAACGCAGGCGCCGAACAGAGCGGCGGCGGCCGGGCGCCACAGGGCCGGATGCCACAGGGCCCGACGCCTCGGAGATACCTCCCCGGCCGACACCGGTGCGCGATTCGGTGCCGGCCCGCGCGGGACCGCACGGCCCCGCCGCGAACCGCCCGACGCCGAGCCCCCCGACGCCGAGCCCCCCGACGCCGAGCCCCCCGACGCCGAGCCGCCCCACGCCGGGCCCGGCCGCGCCCCGCCGCGCGATGCGGACGTCACGCTCCTACCGCCTCGCGCCGGCGCGGGCGGGCGATGTTCCGCTCCAGCAACTCGGTGGACTCCCGGACCCCGATCTGGGGGCTGTCCTCGGCGGGGGCCGGGAGTCGGCCGTCGGCCACCTTCAGCCTGGCCAGCGCCTCGTCCATCGCGCGGTGCGCCGCGAACAGGCAGGGGGTGCTGTAGATGGCGACGTCGACGCCGAGCTCGCCCAGCTCGGAGAGCGAGAGCCGGGGGGACTTGCCACCGGCGATCTGGTTGAACAGCAGTGGCTTGTCCCCCACGACCCGCCGGATCCGGCGGATCCACTCCTCGCTGCGCACTCCGTCCACCAGGACGATGTCGGCGTCGGTGGCCGCGAGCGCCTCGGCCCGCAGCAGGATGTCACTCTCCTCGGTGGCATCCGTCCGGGCCACCACCACGAGGTCGGTGCGGGCGGCGAGGACCTGGTCGAGCTTCTCCAGGTACTCCTCCAGCGGCAGGACCTGCTTGCCGTCGGCGTGACCGCAGCGGCGGGGGCGCTTCTGGTCCTCCAGGATGACGCCGGAGGCGCCGATCCGCTCCAGCCTGCGCACCACGTGGCAGGCCACCTCCGGATCGACGTAGCCGTCGTCGATGTCGACCAGGAGGTGGTGCTGCGGGAACGCGCCGCGCAGCCGCTCGACGAAGGCCACCATGTCGGGCCAGGCGATGAACCCGATGTCCGGCAGGCCGTAGTAGGACGCCGCGAAGCCGAAGCCCGAGACGAACATGCCGTTGTAGTGCTCGGCCGCGATCGAGGCCGAGTACATGTCGTAGACGCCGATGAGCGGGGTCGTCCCCTGGGCCGCGACGTCCTCGCGGAGGCGCTGCCCGTAGCCCGGCGCCGTGTCTTCGTGAAGCATTGCCTTCTCCTCACCTGCCGAGGTGGGGCGCGGCGCGGCGGGCGGCGGGACCGGCTGACAGCCGGCTACCGCCCGGGCGCGACGCGCACCGGACTTTGCCTGAACTTGGCCATCACTAGGGCCAAATGAGGCACTCTCACTATGCGACCTTTAATGTTCCGTGGGCAAATCTTTAAAGGAAGTTCCCCCGTGTGAGTGATGCGCAGTCATATCAATTCGGAATGGCGTAGGAGAATCCGCCGTGGGCGCGCAGGGCACCCCGGTGCCCGGCCTCCGGATCCCGGCCGGCCGCTCCGCGCCCCCTGGGGCCGTGTCGGTCCTGACCGCCGGTCAGGCGTCGGCCTCGCCGGTCAGGCGTCGGCCTCGCCGAGCCTCAGCCACCCGCCGACGACGTACCAGTGGCCGCCCGCGCGCAGGTGGTCCACCAGGGCCCGCTGGAGCGGGGTGTCCCGGGGCAGCGACTCCAGCGGCCGGCCGCTGTCGCCGAAGACGTAGCGGAGCGGGTTGTCGTCCGCCGGCTCGCCCGGCGGGCGCAGCGGGGTGAACCGTTTCTGGAACCGGACGATGTTGGAGTCCTCCGGCAGGTGGCGGCGGAGCTGAGGGTCCAGCAGCCAGGAGGAGATGAACGCCGTCGCGTACGGCTCGGTGGGGAAGTGCCGGGCGAAGAAGTCGCGGGCCCGGGCCAGCGCACGGTCGCAGGCCTCGGCGGAGAGCGGGCCGCTGTGGTCGGGGATGTGCAACTGCAGGCTCCACGGGCCGAACCCGGCCGCGGCCGCCGATTCGGCGTCCGCCCCGGTGAGCCGCTTGCGCTGGAACTGGAGCCGGCCGAGCTGGTACAGCTCGCCCCGGAAGTGCAGGGTCAGCCAGGAGGGGTTGCCCAGCCCGCCGGGGTGGCCCCGCCAACGGCTCACCACCAGCTGCCGGCCGAGGTCGGCCAGGGTGCTCCTGGTCACCGCCGGGCCGATCCCGAGGGCGCGGTGGTACGCCCGGGCGTGCGGGGCGAGGGCGACGAAGAGCAGGGTCAGGAGGTGGCCGTCGGCCTCGAACCCCGCCGGCCGGCTGCCATGGAGACCGGACGGCCGGCCGAGCGTCCCGACCGCCGCCACCTGCTCGCGCAGGGCCTCGTCGAACGCGGCCCGCAGCCCGCCGTCCCGGGCCAGCCGGGTGCGCGCGGCCAGGACGGCGTTCACCTCCTCGAACGGGACGGCGAGTTCGAGCAGCGCCTCGGGCAGCTGCTCCGCGTCCGGCAGCGTGACCGGCTCCAACGCGACCTCCTCAGGGCCCGGCGGCGACCCGCCGACCCTATCGGTGCGGTGCGGTGCAGCGCGGTGCCGCCGCCGAGTCCGGGGGGCCCAAGCGCGGGCCGGGCGCGGGCCGGGGGCGGGCCGAGGGAGGGCCGGGGCTCAGCGCAGCAGCGCGAACACCACGGCGCAGACACCGCCGAGCGCCGTCCCGGCGAGCACCTGCGCGGCCGTGTGGGCCTTCAGCACCAGCCGCGACCAGCCCACCGCCACCGGCGCGGCCGCCGCGACCGGCAGCGCCGCCGGGCCGAACGCCAGCACCAGGATCATCGCGGTGCCCCCGGCCACGGCGTTGTGCAGGGATATCTGCCACCAGAGCGTGACGGCGAGCGCCGACACCAGTCCGGCCAGCATCGCCACGACCAGGGCGGCGACCTCCGCCGGGGCGTCCAGCGCGTACAGCAGGGCCACGCCCGCCACCACCGACAGCAGGCTGGCGGCCATCGGGACGACGCGCTGGCGGCGGACCCGGATGTGCTTGTCGGTCAGCGCGCCGCGCCGCACCCCGAGGGCGATGACGCCGAGCGGCACCACGCCGCAGAACAGCGCGGCCAGCAGGCCCCAGCCGGCCCCGGACCAGCCCTCGGTGCTGTGCGCGCCGACGAGCAGCAGCAGGGCGATGACCAGATGGGCGGGCGCCAGCGATTCGGTGAGGACCCGCGCGACCCGTTCGCGTGGTGAGGAGGTGGCGAAGGCCGGCGGCTCGGGAGGCAGGAAGACGCTCATCCGGGCAGCTCGGAGGGGGTCGGCGCGGTGGTCCGGTGCATCGCGACAGCCTACCGAGCGGGATCGACGCCATCCGCCCGGCCCCGGCGGGAGGGGCGGCCGGCCCTGCCCGTCCCGGCCGGGGGCCGCCCGGCCCTCCCCGCGAACGCCGACGAGGGACCAGCCGGCGCGGGATCAGCCGGTACGGACCACCGGCCGGCCCGCGCGGCGGTCGCGCAGCGCCTGGAGCAGCCGCCTGGTCGCGCGGGTGGCGACCGGCGGCAGCAGGTCCAGCGCCAGGCGCCGCGGGGCCGAGCGGTGCGCCTGGGCCGCGCCCGGCTTGACCGCGTACTTCAGCCGCACCACCCGCGCACCGGCGATGGCGTCCTCGTCCACCGTGTAGCCGCCGGCCCGCCAGTCCCGGCCGAGCAGCACCCGCTGGAGTTCCTCGGCGTCCCCCCAAGTCCCGTAGAACTTCATGGGGGTGAGCAGCACGGGCCGCAGTCCGCCGGTGAACACCGCCTGCCAGACGGCCGCCGAGACGCCCGGGGTGTGCTCCGAGCGGTAGTCGTCGAGCGCGACCAGCCCGTTCTCGCCCAGTGCCGCCCGGGCGACCTCGATGTCCCCGGCCACGTGCTCGTAGAGGTGCGAGGCGTCGATGTGGACGAAGCGGCAACTGCCGTCCGGGATCCGGCGGTCGGCCAGTACCGAGGTGGGGGCCTGCACGATGACCGGCAACCGCGGGTGGAACGTGAGGTAGTTGGCCTCGAAGGCGCTCCTGGTCAGGGTCTTGCGGTAGGACATCGTCATCTCGGCGGCGTTGTCGGCGTCGCCCGCCTCGGAGTCGAACAGGTCGCAGACGGTCAGCTGCTCGCCGGGCCGGAGGTGGTCCCCGAGCAGGACGGCGCTCCGGCCGAGGTAGGTGCCCAGTTCGAGGATGTCGCCGGTGTGCCCGGCCGCGCTCTGTTCGGTGAGGAAGTGGGCGAAGGCCTCCTGGTCGACCTTGAAGAACCAGCCGGGGATGCCGTCGCGCGTCAGCTGCTGCGGGCGGGCGGTTCCGGTGTCGGCAGTGGGCACGGCGGCCTCCAGGGGTGCGGGCATGGCCCGGCGCGTACGGTTCACCCCGCGGCGGCGCCATGGTGTGAGGCGGATCATCATAGCGACGACACGCCCCAGTTGCGCCAGGCCCGGAACAGGAATCGGCGGACCGTTTCGCACCCTTGTCCGGGCACCCGAGCACGCCCCGGGCGACCGCGGGCGGCGGCCCTTCCGTGCCCCTCCCACCGCCCGCCTCAGGACGCCCGGCCGCCCTCCAGGTCGGCGATCGTCCCGGCCAGCCAGGCCCGTTCGGCGGCGCCGGACGCGCGGGCGACCAGCAGCATGCCGCGCCGGAACGGGCTGGACTCCTGCTCGGCCGCGACCGGCCGGCCCTGCGCGTCGTAGAAGAAGCTGCTCGGCGCCTCCAGGAACGCCAGCCGGCGCCGCAGGACCGCGGCCTGCGCGACCGGGTCGGTGAGGCGGTCGAGGAAGGCGGCCACGGTGAAGAAGCGGATCTGGTCGGAGATCTCGGCCTCGGCCGGGTCGGCCAACCGGCGCTCCAGTTCGGCCCGGCCCGCCGCGGTGAGCTCCAGGACCTGCCGCGGCGCGGCACCGCTGCCGGGCTCACTGCGGCGCGCCAGCAGTCCGGCCTTCTCCAGACGGGCGATGGCGGGGTAGAGCGCGCCGTCGCTGACCGGCCGGGCGTGGCCGGTCAGGCCGGTGATCCGTGACTTCAACTCGTAGCCGTGCAGCGGCTCGTCGTACAGGAAGCCGAGGATCGCGAGGGTGAGCACCGGTGAAGCCCTTCCGTCGTCGCACGCGCGGTTCGGGCGTCATGGTACCTCTTGCCGATGTGCCTCTAAACGATGTATCTCTGTTCGAGACACCAAGAGGGCGGCCGAGCGCTGCCGACGGAACCGGGGGGGCGACGTGCGAGGACATCTGCCGAGGCTGATCGGATTGGCAGGGCCGGTCTACGCCGGACTCCTGTCCGGGGTGATCGCCTCGGTCATCAGCACGTACTGGGTCGGCGGGCTCGGCGCGCCCGCCGTCGCCGCCGTCACCCTCGCGGGCACCGTCGAGAACCTGCTGCTGGGCCTGGTCCTGGTGGTCGCCTCCGGCACCACCGTCCGGATCTCGCACGCCGTCGGCGCCGGGGACCGCGCGGCGGCCGGCCGGACCGCGCGGGCGGCCTGGCGGCTCTGCGCCCTCGGCAGCCTGCTGCTCGCCGTCCCCGGCTTCCTGCTGCGCCACCCGATCGCGGACGCCTTCCTGGACGGCCCCGCCGCCGGACTCGCCGCGGACTACTTCGCGATCGCCTTCCCCGCCGTCGGAATCTTCTTCGGTCAACGGGTGGCCGACGAGCTCTTCAAGGGCACCGGCGACACCCGGACGCCGATGCGGCTCGCCCTGCTGACCAACGCCCTGCTGCTCCTCCTCGACCCGCTGCTGATCCTCGGACCCGGACCGTTCCCGGCGCTCGGCGTGACGGGCGCGGCGCTCGCCCTGACCACCGCGCGCGCCCTCACCTTCGCCGTCACGCTGCTGCTCCGGCGCCGGCGCCGCCGGGGGGCGCCCCCGGCGGGCGGGCTCCTGCCGGAGGCCCGCCGGATCGTCTCCGCCGGAGCCTCGTTCGGCCTCGACTTCACCGCCCGGATGGGCGTCGGCACGGTGCAGCTCGCCCTGGTCGCGTCCTTCGGCGTACCGGCGGTCGCCGGCTACGGCGTGGGCTACCGCGTGATGCTGGTCGTGACCATGGCCTTCTACGCCGTTCGGCAGGCCGCCGCCATCGAGGCGGCCCGGCTGACCGGCGCGGGCGACACGGCGGGGCTGCGCACCCTGGGCCGTGACACCGCCCGGCTGGCCGGCACCCTCGGCGCGGGCGCCGCCGTCCTCTGCGCGGCGCTCGCGGTGCCGGTGACCGCGCTCTTCACCCGGGACGACGCGGTCGCCGCCCAGGCCGTCGGCTACCTGCGGATGGCCGGGCTCTACGTACTGCCCTACGCCCTGGTGGTGACCCTCGGCGGCGTGCTCCAGGCCACCGGCGCGGGCCGCCGCCTGGTGACGGCCAGCCTGCTCGGACTCGGCGTCCAACTCGCCGCCGGTGTGGCCCTGTCGGTGCCGCTCGGGGTGAACGGCCTCTGGACCGGCATGGCGGTGGGCGCGCTGACCCAGCTGATCCTGATGCGCCTGCCGGCCCCGAACCGCCGCCGAACCCCCGGGCCGGTGGGCGAGCCCGCCGAGCCGGTCGGCGCGGCCGAACCCGCCGGGCAGACCCCGCTTCGGGCCATGCCGGAGTGACGCCCACCCCGATGCGCGAGCGCGTGACCGGTCTCTACGGCGCAGCGCCGTCCATCGAGTACGTGGAGATCGCCGAAATCGTCGACAACTCGACGGCGTGAAGCGATCGACGGGCCCGAGGGCACCGACCGGGAGGACGTACGCCCTTGCGGGGGAGTGACCGGTTCAGTGCCCCGGCCACGTCGCCTCCACCACCCCCGCCGCCCGGGCCCGGGTCGGGAGGCGGGTGGCGAGCAGGACGCCGACCGCTGCCGTGGCCGCGAGGACGAGCAGGGCCGGGCCCATGGCGGTCACGAGCGGACGGCCGGCGGTGAGGGTGGTCGCGGCGGCGGTCCCCAGGGCCGGGCCGATGTTCATCACGGTCTGCTGGAGCCCTCCGGCGACGCCCGCGTCCGCCACCGAGGCGTCGCGGACGAGGGCGGCCGTCGCGGTGACCATCACCGCCCCGAACCCGCTGCCCAGCAGGAGGAAGCTGCCGCCGATCGCGACGGCCCCGGTGGACTCGTCGAACCGGGCCGCGAGCAGGGTGCCGAGCGTGAGCAGCAGCATCCCGGCCCCGGCGGTGGCCCGGGCCCCGTGGCGGCGCATCAGCACCGCGGCGGCCGGGGCGGCGGCGACCATCGTGACGGCCAGCGGCAGTGCCCGGACGCCGGACCGGAACGGGTCCAGCCCGAGCACGTCCTGGAGGAAGTAGGTGGCCAGGAACAGCGTCCCGAAGAGCGCCGCGGACGCGGTCAGCAGCACCCCGAGCGAGGACGCGACGGTGGGCGAGGCGAACACCCGCGGCGGCAGCAACGGGTGTGCGGCGCGACGCTGTTGGTGGACGAAGGCGGTGCCGAGCAGGGCCGCGGCGAGCAGGCCGAACGCCGTGGCGGCCGGCCGGCCGTGCTCGGGTACCCCGACGAGCGTGTGCACCAGGCAGACCAGCGCCGCCGCGAGCAGGGCGGCGCCCGGCAGGTCGAGCGCGCGCAGGGCGCCGGTGGACCGGTCGGCGGGTGGCTGCGGAATCCGCACGGCCAGCGCGGCGAGCCCGGCCGCGACGGCGGGCAGGACGGTGAGGAAGAAGACCGCCCGCCAGCCCAGTTGGGCGGTCAGCGCCCCGCCGACGACCGGTCCGGCGGCAGCCGCCAGGCCGATCGCGCTGGTGCGCAGGGCGATCGGCATCGCGAGCCGGTCGGCCGGGTAGGCCGCGCGCAGCATGCCCAGGGTGGCGGGCTGCAGCAGCGCGCCCGCCACGCCCTGGGCGACGCGCAGGCCGATCACGCCACCGATGCCGGGCGCCAGGCCGATCCCGGCCGAGGCGGCGGCGAAGCCCAGCACGCCCACGGCGAAGACGCGTTGGTGGCCGTAGCGGTCACCCAGCCGGCCGGCGAAGACCAGCAGACTCGCCACCGCGATCAGGTAGGCGGTGCTGGTCCACTGGACGGCGGTGAAGGAGGCGTTCAGGTCGTGCTGCATGGCGGGCCGGGCGACGGTGAGGACGGTGCCGTCCAGGGCCACGATCGAGGCGCCGGTGATGCTCCCGGCGAGGGTGAGGCGTCGGCGGGCGGGCGTTTTCACCGTGCCTCCGGGCCCAGGTGGGCGGCCAGGGCGGCGTGCAGCAGCGGCTCGATGTCGTCGCTGCCGGTGGCGAGTCGGAGGCTGCCCCAGGCGCGGAGCTGGGCGAGCCCGTGCAGGTTGGCCCAGAGTGCGGCTGCCGCCGCCGCGGGCTCCGCGCCGCTCGGTGGCCGCACCTCGGTGACCAGGGTGGTGAAGGTCCGGAAGAGCGGGAGGCTGGTCTGCCGCAGGCCGATGCCGCTGCCCTCCAGCAGGTCGTGGCGGAACATCAGCTCGAACATGCCGGGCTGGGCGGCGGCGAAGCCGAGGTAGCCGCGGGCGAGTGCGGCGAGCCGTTCGCGCGGGCCCGGGCCCGCGCCGGCCGTCGCCCGGGTGAGGTCGGCGGCCAGCTCGTCGAAGCCGTGCCGGGCGATGGCGGACAGCAGCTCGACGTGGGTGGCGAAGTAGCGGCGCGGCGCGCCGTGCGAGACGCCGGCCTGGCGGGCGATCTCGCGCAGCGAGAGCGCGTGGACGCCCTGGGATGTCACCAGTTCCACGCCGGCCGCCACGAGCCGGGCGCGCAGGCCCGAGTCCTGATCGTTCATAGACACTGTCTACCAGGGTCGAGTAGACAGTGTCTACTCGCCGTCGCGGGAGTGGACGGGCAGAATCGGCGGTATGGACGAAGGCGGCGAACCGGCGTGCTGGCTGGACCGGGTCTGCCCGGAGTGCGGCCGGCTGCGCGAGCGGGCCGGGCGGCAGCCCTGCGAGGACTGCGGTGCGGTGCCGGACCCCGAGCCCGGCCGCCGGTCCGGGTCGGCCCGGGAGCCCGGCCCCGGGGCGGACCGGTCCGACTGATCCGCCCCGGGGCCCGGCCTCAGCGCGGCAGCCCGTTGGCCGGCTGCTCCTGCGCGAGCCCGTCCTGCGCGAACCCGTCCTGAACGAGCTCCGCCGGTTCCGGCCGCTCCAACGTGATCGCCTCCGGCACGGCGGCGGCGTCGCTCGCCCCGGCGCCGGGCAGCCGTTCGGCGCCCGGCGTGGCCCGGGCCGCCGGAGTCCAGCGCCCGCGCAGCGCCCCGAGGCGCTCCACCGCGGGCTGGGTGTACCGGGCCGCGAGCGGGCCGGTGACCACCAGGATCAGCACGTACGCGGTGGCGAACGGCCCGAGTTCGGGCTCGATCCCCGCGGTGACGGCCAGACCGGCGATGACGATGGAGAACTCCCCGCGCGAGACCAGCGCGCCGCCGGCCCGCCAGCGGCCGCGTTCGCCGATCCCGGCCCGGCGGGCGGCCCAGTACCCCGTCGCCACCTTGGTGAGCGCGGTGACCACGGCCAGCAGCAGCGCGGGCAGCAGGACGGGCGGGATGCTCGTCGGATCCGTGCTGAGCCCGAAGAAGACGAAGAAGACCGCCGCGAAGAGGTCCCGCAACGGGCTGAGCAGGGTGTGCGCGCCCTCGGCGGCCTCGCCGGAGAGGGCGATGCCGACCAGGAACGCCCCGACCGCGGCGGACACCTGGAGCTGCTGCGCGAGGCCGGCCACCAGCAGGGTCAGTCCGAGGACGACCAGCAGCAGCTTCTCCGGATCGTCGTGCGAGACGAACTTCGAGATCACCCGGCCGTAGCGGAGCGCGACGAAGAGCACGGCGCCCGCGGTGGCGAGCGCGATGGCGAGGGTGAGCGAGCCGGCGAGCAGGCCGGCGCCGGCCAGCAGCGCGGTCAGGATCGGCAGGTAGACGGCCATCGCGAGGTCCTCCAGCACCAGGATGCTGAGGATCACCGGGGTCTCCCGGTTGCCGAGCCGGCCGAGGTCGCCGAGCACCTTGGCGATCACCCCGGAGGAGGAGATCCAGGTGACGCCGGCCAGTACCACGGCGGCGACCGGGCCCCAGCCGAGGAGCAGGGCGGCGGCCGCGCCGGGCAGTGCGTTGAGCACGAAGTCGACGGCGCCGGCCGGGTACTGGGCCTTGAGGTTGGTCACCAGGTCGGCGGCGGTGTACTCCAGACCCAGCATCAGCAGCAGCAGGACGACGCCGATCTCGGCGCCGGTGGCCACGAACTCCTCACTGGCGCTGAGCGGCAGCAGGCCGCCCTTGCCGAAGGCCAGTCCGCCGAGCAGGTAGAGCGGGATGGGCGAGAACCCGTACCGGCCGGCTATTCGGCCGAGCAGGCCGAGGACCAGGATGACCGAGCCGAGTTCGATGAAGACGCTTGCGGTGTGCATCCGATCACTCCCTGCCCAGGATCGCGGCGGCGGCGTCCACGCCCTCGCGGGTGCCGATCACGATCAGGATGTCCCCGCCGGCCAGCCGGAAGTCGGGGGTCGGGGAGGGCACGGCGCCGGTGCGGCGCAGCACGGCGACGATCGAGGCGCCGGTCTCGGTGCGCATCCGGGTCTCGCCGAGCAGCCGGCCGTTCCAGTGCGAGGCGCCCTCGACGGGGAGGCGTTCGGCGACCAGGCCCAGGTCGGTGGTGTGCAGCAGGCCCGGGTTGTGGTGAGCGGGCGTCAGGGCGTCGACCAGGGCGGTGGACTCCTCGGCCGTCAGCCGGAACGCCTGGGCGCAGGCGTCGGGGTCGTCCGAGCGGTAGACGTTGAGGCTGCGTGAGCCGTCCCGGTGGGCGATGACGGACAGGTGCCGTTGTTCTCGGGTGGTGAGGTCGTACTGGACGCCGACGCCGGGCAGGGGAGTGGTCCGGACACGGGGGATCGACACGGCGGCTGTCCTCTCGTCAGGGCTTCCCGCTGGCGTGCGCGACGTCCGCCGGAACAGGGCCGGCCGTCCGCCGGAACTGGGCCGGCCGGGCGGGGCGGCCGCTCACCCGGACGGGTGAACGGCGCCGCGCCGTGTGCGACACGCGGAAGCGCTACCGTGCCAATGGTAATGACTGTGTAAAGCCCTCCTGGTGGGAGGGTCCCCGCGAGGGTCCGTACGGTCCGAGGGGAGTGCTCGTCCGGCCGTGGACGCGCGGTACCCCGGCCGGGTGCGCGCGTGGTGGCGCTCACCCGGCCGGGGTACCGGACCCGTGTGTCCGGACTGCGTCGGCGGGCTACTGGGGAGGCTGGTCGCGGAACTGGTCCTTGACCTTGTCCTGGGCCGTGTCGACGTGGCCGCTGTACTTGCCCTGGGTCCGTTGGTCGACGGTGTCACCGGCCTTGTCGACGGCCTTGTCCGCCTGGTCCTCGTGGCCCTTCAGCATCTGCTTGATCTTGTCGATCATGGACATTCGGTCACCCTCCTGGATGAGACGGCCCCTTCCCTCCAGGATCGCCGCGGCGCCGGATGTCCGCATCCGGTCAGCTTTCGCGGCAGGGTTGGCAAGGTGGCCCGGGGCATGTCAAATCGGGATCTCCATGGACTCTCGGAAGGACCTGCCGTGAATGCTCGGACCCGCCGCCCGACCGTCTCACCCCGCCCGGGCGCTGCCCGCACCACCCGGGTCGCGAGCTCCGCGCTGGCGGTCGCGGCCCTGGTGACCCCGCTGCTGCTGGTCGGCGCCGGGAGCGCCGCGGCCGCACCGGACCCGGGCCGCAAGGGAGCCAAGCTGGCCGCCCGGCTCGTCGAGGAGAGCAGTGCGGGCAGTGCCCGCCGGACGCTGGCCGCGCTGCAGCGGATCGCGGACCGCAACGGCGGCAACCGGGTGGCGGGCTCGCGCGGCCACGACGAGTCGGCGCGCTACGTCTACGAGCAGGCCCGCCAGGCCGGTCTGAAGGTGTCGAAGCAGGAATTCGAGTACACCTTCTTCCAGGCCCTCGCGCAGAAACTGACGGTGGTGTCCCCCCAGGCCGAGGACGTACCGGTGATCGCCATGACGTACTCCGTCGGCGGCCCGGCGGCCGGGCTGACCGCCCCGCTCGCGGTCGTCCCGGCGGACGACACCACCGGCTGCGAGGCGGGGGACTACGCGGCCGGCGCGTTCACCGGCCGGATCGCGCTGATCAAGCGCGGCGGCTGCAGCTTCGCCGTCAAGGCGGCCGCGGCGGCGGACGCCGGTGCGACCGGCGTCCTCGTCTACAACAACGCCGCCGGCGACCTCAACGGCACCCTCGGGGAGCCGACCGCCGGCCGCGTCCCGACCGGCGGGATCAGCAGGGCGGCGGGCGAGGCGCTGGTCGCCAAGGCCGCCGCCGGGCCGGTCACCGTGGGCCTGGACATCCGTACCCTCATGGAGAAGCGCAAGACCTGGAACGTCATCGCCGAGACCCGCGGCGGCGACCCGGCGAACACCGTCGTCATCGGCTCCCACCTGGACTCCGTGGTGGCGGGCCCGGGCATCAACGACAACGGCTCCGGCTCGGCGGGCGTCCTGGAGGTGGCGAAGAACCTCGGCGACCGGCCGGTCAGGAACAAGGTCAGGTTCGCCTGGTGGTCGGCCGAGGAGTTCGGCCTCAAGGGATCCGAGGCCTACGTGGCGTCACTCTCCGAGGCCGAGCAGAAGAAGATCAAGCTCTATCTGAACTTCGACATGATCGCCTCGCCCAACTCCGCCCAGTTCGTCTACGACGGCGACGACTCCGACCACGTCGGCTCCGGCCCCGGCCCGGACGGCTCGGCGCAACTGGAGCGGCGCATCACCGACTACCTGGACCGCCGGGGCCTGCCGCACGAGGGCACCGACTTCACCGGCCGCTCCGACTACGGCCCGTTCATCGACGCGGGGATCCCGGCGGGCGGCACCGACACCGGCGCCGAGGTGATCAAGTCCGCGGCGCAGGCGGCGCGTTACGGCGGCACGGCCGGGGTGGCGTTCGACCCGTGCTACCACAAGGCCTGCGACAACCTGGGCAACCTCGACCTGAAGGCCTTCGACGTCAACATCGACGTGATCGCCGACGCCGTCGGCACCTACGCCTGGGACCTCTCCTCGCTGCACGCGCCGGTGGCGCCGCAGCACACCGAGGGCCAGGCCGGCAGCGGTGGCGGCCTCCACGAGGGCCACACCCACGAGGTCTCGGCCTGACCGCCCGGGGCCCCGCCACCGGGCGGGGCCCCGGCGCCGCTCCGTTCCCCGCCGTTCCCCGCTGCGCCGCGCCCTTTCCCCGTCGCGCTCCCGGGCCGCACCCGGACGGCGGCCGATCGGCCGGGGCCGATGAGTGCGCCGCCCGGGCTCCTGACACCATGGCACCGAGATCACGTCACCGTGACACCCTCGGAGGAGTCAGCATCATGAGCACGCACTACGACGTCGTCGTCCTCGGCGCGGGTCCCGGCGGCTACACCGCCGCCGTCCGGGCCGCCCAGCTGGGCCTGCGGACCGCCGTCATCGAGGCCAAGTACTGGGGCGGGGTCTGTCTCAACGTCGGCTGCATCCCCTCCAAGGCCCTGCTGCGCAACGCCGAGCTGGCGCACATCTTCACCAAGGAGGCCAAGACCTTCGGCATCAAGGTCGAGGGCACGGTGAGCTTCGACTTCGGCGAGGCGTTCCGCCGCAGCCGGACCGTCGCCGACGGCCGGGTCAAGGGCGTCCACTACCTGATGAAGAAGAACGGCATCACCGAGTACGACGGCCGGGGCACCTTCGTCGACGACCGGACCCTCCAGGTCGCGCTGAGCGGCGGCGGCTTCGAGGTCGTCACCTTCGACCACTGCATCATCGCGGCCGGCGCCACCACCCGGCTGCTCCCCGGCACCAGCCTCAGCGAGCGCGTGGTCACCTACGAGGAGCAGATCCTCACCGAGGAGCTGCCGGGCAGCATCATCATCGCGGGCGCCGGCGCGATCGGCGTCGAGTTCGCGTACGTGCTGCACAACTACGGTGTGAAGGTCACCATCGTCGAGTTCCTCGACCGGATGGTGCCGCTGGAGGACGCCGAGGTCTCCGCCGAGCTCGGCAAGCAGTACCGCAAGCTCGGCATCGAGGTGCTCACCTCGACCCGGGTGGAGTCGATCGACGACAGCGACCCGGCCGCCAAGGTCAGGGTCACCGTCACCCGCGACGGTCAGCAGCAGGTGCTGGAGGCCGACAAGGTGCTCCAGGCGATCGGCTTCGCGCCCCGGGTGAACGGCTACGGCCTGGAGAACACCGGGGTGAAGCTCACCGACCGCGGCGCGATCGACGTCGACGGCCGGGGCCGCACCAGCGTCGACCACATCTTCGCGATCGGTGACGTGACGGCCAAGCTGATGCTGGCCCACGCGGCCGAGTCGATGGGTGTGATCGCCGCCGAGACCATCGGCGGGGCCGAGACCATGGAGCTCGACTTCGTGATGATCCCGCGCGCCACCTACTGCCAGCCGCAGATCGCCAGCTTCGGGTACACCGAGGCGCAGGCCCGCGAGCAGGGGTACGACGTCAAGGTCGCCAAGTTCCCGTTCACCGCCAACGGCAAGGCGCACGGGCTCGGCCACCCGATCGGCTTCGTCAAGGTGATCAGCGACGGCAAGCACGGCGAGCTGCTGGGCGCCCACCTGATCGGCCCCGAGGTCACCGAGCTGCTGCCGGAGCTGACGCTGGCCCAGCAGTGGGACCTCACCGTGCACGAGGTGGCCCGCAACGTGCACGCCCACCCGACGCTCGGCGAGGCGGTCAAGGAGGCCGTCCACGGTCTGGCCGGGCACATGATCAACATGTGACACGGGCCCGCCCGGGGCCACGGTCAGGACCGCGGTCAGGGGTGCCGGGCGGGCGGGCGGCGTCGACCAGCGCGTACTGCTGCTGCGACATCCCGAGCCCGTCGATGAAGGACTTGTCGATCTTCAGGATCGAGATCGGGAACTCCC
>NZ_JBEPAA010000094.1:0-27774 GCF_040298365.1 Kitasatospora sp. NPDC001603 | reverse complement strand
CCACCGCATCCGCGGCATGCACCACCACATCGCCCCAGGCGAACGGCACTTCCGGCCGCGCCAGGCGCTCGCCCGTGCCCACGATCACGTGCAGGCAGGCGTCCAGCAGAGCGGGGTGCAGCCCGAACCCGGTCACGCCCACCCCGTCCGGCAGCGCGACCTCGGCGAACAGCTCCTCGCCCCGCCGCCACGCCGCACGTATCCCCTGGAACACCGGACCGTAGGCGAGACCGCTGGCGGCCAGCGCCGGGTAGAAGCCTTCGAGGTCCACCGCCTCGGCACCCGCCGGCGGCCACTCGGTCAGCGCCTCCCCCGCCTCCGGCGCGACCGGCGTCAGCGTGCCCGACGCATGACGGGTCCACTCCTCCGCGAACGCCGCGTCCTCGGCCTGGGCGTAGACGGCCACGGCACGGCGGCCGGACTCGTCCGCCTCGTCCACCGTGACCTGCACCCGGACCGCGCCCTGCGGCGGGAGCACCAACGGCGCCTCGATCACCAGCTCCTCGACCCGCCCGCACCCGGTCTCGTCCCCGGCCCGCACGGCCATCTCGACCAGCGCCGTCCCCGGCAGGACCACCTGCCCGGCCACTACGTGATCGGCCAGCCAGGGTTGTCCGGCCAGCGACAGGCGCCCGGTCAGCACGAGACCCCCGCTGGCCGGCAGGGTCACCGCCGCGCCCAGCAGCGGATGACGCGCCGGTGACTGGCCCAGCCCGGCCGCGTCCACCGCGGCGGCAGCGGCGGGCAGCCAGTGACGCTGCCGCTGGAAGGCATAGGTGGGCAGGTCGATCCGCTGGGCGTCGGTGCCCGCGAAGACCTCGCCCCACGCGACCGCCAGACCGCGCACGAAGAGCTTCGCGAGGGCGGTGAGCAGAGCGCGGGGTTCGTCACGGCCCCGGCGCAGCAGCGGCAGCCAGACCTCGGCGGCTGCCTCGCCCTCGGTGTCGATCCGGGTCTGCGGGCCCATGCCGGACAGCACGCCGTCGGGGCCGATCTCCACGAACGTCCGCACACCGGCGGCACGAAGGGCCTGTGCGGCGTCGTGGAAGCGAACCGCCTCGCGGACGTGCTTCACCCAGTAGGCCGGGTCCGTGACCTCGTCCGTCACCGGGAGACCGGTCAGGGCGGAGACCATCGCCAGCTTGGGCACGCGGTAGCTGACGGCGGCGACGACGCGGGTGAACTCCTCCAGCATCGGCTCCATCAACGGGGAATGGAAGGCGTGCGAGACCTGGAGACGCTTCGTGCGCGCGCCCGCCTGAGCCAACTGTTGGGCGGCCTGCAGCACTTCGTCCTCGACGCCCGAGATCACCACGGCCTTGGGGCCGTTCACCGCGGCGATACCGACACCGGCCCGGCCCGCGATCGCTTCGAGAACCTGCTCCTCAGTCGCCTCGACGGCCACCATCGCACCGCCGGACGGCAGTTGCTGCATCAGCCGGCCGCGCGCGGCCACCACCGCACAGGCGTCCTCCAGCGACCACACCCCCGCCACATGCGCCGCGGCCAGCTCACCGATCGAATGCCCGGCCACCACCTGGGGGCCCACGCCCCACGACTCCAGCAAACGGAACAGCGCCACCTCAACGGCGAACAGCGCGGGCTGCGCCCACCCTGTCTCGTCGATCGGGCCCTCACCCCGGATCACACCCGCCAGCGAACCGTCCAAGTGCTCGGCCAGCCCCGCACACACCGCGTCGAAGGCCTCGGCGAACACCGGGAAGGCGGCATACAAGCCCTGCCCCATACCGACGCGCTGCGCACCCTGACCGGTGAACACGAACCCGACCTTGCCCGCACCACCCACCGACCCGGTCACCACACCCGGAACCTCACGGCCCCCGGCCAGCGCCGCAAGACCCGCCAGCAACTCCTCGCGGTCCGAGCCCAGCACCACCGCCCGCTGCTCCAGCGCCGCCCGCGACACCGCCAACGACCAACCCACGTCCAGGACGTCAGGATCAGCACGCTCAACGAACGCCGCCAACCGCTCCGCCTGACCGGCAAGACCCTCCGCCGATCGCGCCGAAAGGGACCACGGCACCACCGGCAGTTCGACACCACCGGAACGGGCGACCGGGGCATCCTGCTCCGGCGCCTGCTCGATGATCACGTGCGCGTTGGTCCCGGAGAACCCGAACGAGGACACGCCCGCGCGCCGGGGATGCCCGGCATCCGGCCACGGCTGCGCCTCGGTGACCAGCCGGACCGCGCCCGACTCCCAGTCCACGTGCGAGGACGGCGCGTCCACATGCAGGGTCGCCGGCACCACACCGCGCTGCATCGCCGCGACCATCTTGATGACACCCGCCACGCCGGCGGCCGCCTGGGCGTGCCCGATGTTGGACTTCACGGACCCCAGCAGCAGCGGCCGGTCCTCCGGTCGCCCCTGGCCGTAGGTCGCCAGCAACGCCTGCGCCTCGATCGGGTCACCCAGCCTGGTCCCGGTGCCATGGGCCTCGACCACGTCCACCTCGGCCGCGGACAACCCGGCGCCGGCCAGCGCCGCCCGGATCACCCGCTGCTGCGACGGGCCGTTCGGCGCCGTCAGACCGTTGGACGCACCGTCCTGGTTGACCGCCGTGCCGGCCACCACCGCGAGCACCTTGTGACCGTTACGGCGTGCGTCCGACAGCCGCTCCAGCACCAGGACGCCGACGCCCTCGCCCCACCCGGTGCCGTCCGCGGACTCCGCGAACGCCTTGCACCGGCCGTCGGCGGCCAGACCGCCCTGCCGGGTGAAGTCGATGAAGGTGCCGGGCGTCGACATCACGTTGACGCCGCCGGCGAAGGCCAGCGTGCTCTCGCCCGAGCGCAGCGACTGGCAGGCCAGGTGCAGCGCCACCAGCGACGAGGAGCACGCCGTGTCCACCGTCACCGCCGGGCCCTCCAGCCCCAGCGCGTACGCCACCCGCCCGGAGGCGACCCCGCCCGAGCCGCCGGTGCCGGCATAGCCCTCGACGTTCTCGGACACCGCGCCGAACGGCAGGTAGTCGTGGTAGATCAGGCCGGCGAAGACGCCGGTCGCGGAGCCGCGCAGTGTGTTCGGGTCGATCCCGGCGTCCTCCAGCGCCTCCCACGACGTCTCCAGCAGCAGTCGCTGCTGCGGGTCCATCGCGATGGCCTCACGCGGGCTGATCCCGAAGAACCCGGCGTCGAACTCCCCGGCGTCGTAGAGGAATCCGCCCTCGCCGGACAGGCTCTTGCCGACCGCCTCCGGGTCCGGATCGTGGACGTCCGGCGCCCAGCCCCGGTCCGTCGGGAACGGGCCGATCGCGTCCCCGCGCGCCTCCAGCAGCTCCCAGAACTCGGTGGGGGACGACACGCCGCCGGGGAACCGGCATCCCATGCCGACGATGACCACCGGGTCCTCGTCGGCGGGCACGCCGCCCGTGACCGCGGGCGCGGCCCCCGCCGGGCCGGGCTCGGCCGCGCCGACCAGCTCGCCCAGCATGAACCCGGCCAGCGCCGCCGGCGTCGGGTAGTCGAAGACCGTCGTCGCCGACAGGCGCAGGCCCGTCGCCGAGTTCAGCCGGTTGCGCAGTTCCACGGAGGTCAGCGAGTCGAAGCCGGTCTCGCGGAAGGCTCGGCCGGCCTCGATGCTCTCCGGTCCGGCCATGCCCAGCACCAGGGCGGCCTGCGCCGCGATCACGTCGAGGACGGCGGCGGTCCGCTCGGCGGGGTCGAGCGCCAGGAGCCTGGTGGTCAGCGCGTTCCGGCCGTCGGCGGCCGGAACGCCGGCCGTGCGCCGAGTGGGCGGGCCCGGATGCCCGGTTCGGACCAGACCGGACAGGAAGGGCGGGACCTCGCCCGAGCGGCGCAGGGCGGCGAGGTCCAGCTTGGCCGTCACCGTCAGGGCGTCGGCGGCGCGGGCCGCCGTGTCCAGCATGGCGAGGCCGTCGGCCGCGGGCAGCGGCTTCAGCCCCTGGCGGGACATCCGCTGCCAGTCGGCCCGGTCGAGCTTGGCGGTCATGCCGTGTTCCCACGGCCCCCACACCAGGGACGCGGCGGGCAGACCGGCCCGGCGGCGGGAGGCCGCCAGCGCGTCCAGGAAGGTGTTCCCGGCCGCGTAGTTGGCCTGGCCCGGGTTGCCCCAGACGCCGGCGATCGAGGAGAACAGGACGAACATGTCCAGGTCGAGGCCGCGGGTCAGCTCGTGCAGGTGCCAGGCCGCGTCGACCTTCGGCCGCATCACCGCCGCCACCCGCTCCGGGCTCAGCGAGGCCGCGATCCCGTCGTCGACGATCCCAGCGGCGTGCACGACGCCCGTCAGCGGCACACCCGCCAGGACAGCCGCGAGCTCGTCGCGGTCGGCCACGTCGCAGGCCGCCACCGTGACCTCGGCGCCCAGCGCCTCCAGGTCGGCGACCAGCTCCGGCATCCCGGCGGCCTCGACGCCACGACGCGAGACCAGCACCAGGTGCCCGGCCCGCCCGCTCTCCGCGAGGTGCCGGGCCACCAGACCGCCCAGCGCACCGGACGCGCCGGTCACCAGGACCGTGCCCGCCCCGGCGGCCGTCGCGGGAAGGGTCAGGACGACCTTGCCGATGTGCCGCGCCTGGCTCAGGAACCGGAAGGCGTCCACCGCGCGGCGTGCGTCCCAGCAGGCCACCGGAAGCGGCCGCAGGGCGCCCTCCTCGAACAGCAGGGTCAGCGACCGCAGCATCCGGCCGAGCACGTCCGGGTCCAGGTCCAGCAGGTCGAACGCCCGGTAGGCGACGCCGTGGTCGCGGCGCACCTGCTCCGGGTCACGGATGTCGGTCTTGCCCATCTCGACGAACCGGCCGCCCGCCCGGGTCAGCCGGAGCGACGCGTCCACGAACTCCCCGGCCAGGGAGTCCAGCACCACGTCCACCCCGTGGCCGGCGGACGCGGTCCGGAAGGTCTCCTCGAAGTCGGTCGTGCGGGACGACGCGACGTGCGACGCACCGACACCCAGTCCGCGCACCGCCGCCCACTTGGCGGGCGACGCGGTCGCGAACACCTCCGCCCCCAGCTGCCGGGCCAGTTGCACCGCCGCGATGCCCACGCCACCGGCGGCGGCGTGGACCAGCACCCGCTCGTCCCGCCGCAGGCCGGCCAGCTCCACCAGCGCGTACCAGGCGGTCAGGAACACCAGCGGCGCACCGGCCGCCTCCGCCATCGTCCATCCGGACGGCACCGGGGCCAGCAGCCGCTGGTCGGTCACCGCCTCGGTGGTGAACGCGCCCGTGAACAGGCCCATCACCGCATCGCCCGGCCGGAGCCCGGTCACGCCCGGACCGACCTCCAGCACGACACCGGCGCCCTCCAGGCCCAGCCGGCCCGCGTCACCCGGGTACATGTCCAGCACGTTGAGCACGTCGCGGAAGTTCACGCCCGCCGCACGCAGGGCGACCCGCACCTGACCGGCGGCGAGCGCACCCGCCTCCTCGGCACCCAGCAGGGTGAGGTTCTCCAGCGTGCCGCGCTCGTGGAAGCCCAGGCTCCACACGCGCTCCGCCGGGACCGGCAACCCCTCCGCGACGCGCGCCAGCCGGGGCACCCGCAGCTGGCCGGCCCGCACCGCGAACTGCGGCTCACCGGAGGCCACACCCTGGCGCAGCACCTCCATGGAGGCGTCCTCGACATCGGCGAGGACGATCCGGTTCGGATTCTCCGCCTGCGCCACCCGGACCAGGCCCCACACCGGAGCGGCCGCGACCTCCGTCGGTGCCTCGGGACCGGCGTCGACGGCCCGCTCGGTCACCACCAGCAGACGGGACGCCGACAGGGACTCCGCCGCCAGCCACTCCTGCACCAGACCCAGCACGTCAGCGGTTGTGCGACCGGCCGCAGCCGGGACCTCGTCCACGGCGTCCGGAACAACCCGCACCACGACCACGTCGGGCACGGCCTCCGCCGACGCCACCAGCGCCGCCAGATCCGGGAACGACTCCGCACCCGGCAGTTCCATGGTCCCGAGGACGGCCCACCGGCCGCCCTCCGTTTCCGCGCCGTCCAGGGCAACCGGGACCCACTCCACGCCGAACAGGCCGTCGCTCGCGGGTGCCGCGGCGCCCGCGAAGGGCCGCAGGACCAGCGAACCGACCGAGGCGATCAACGCGCCCGTCGCGTCGGCCAGGGTCAGCGACACGCCCTCACCGCTCAGCTCCGGGGTCACCCGGACCCTGGCCAGGGCGGCGCCGGTGGCATGCAGGTCGACGTTCCGCCAGGAGAACGGGACCTCAAGCCGGTCCCGGCGCTCGCCCGTCCCCACGATCACGTGCAGGGCGGCGTCCAGCAGGGCGGGGTGCAGCCCGAAGTCGGCGGCGCTCACGCCGTCCGGCAGCGCGACCTCGGCGAACAGCTCCTCGCCGCGCCGCCAGGCCGCCCGTATCCCCTGGAACGCCGGTCCGTAGGCGAGGCCGCTGGCGGCCAGCGCCGGGTAGAACCCTTCGAGGTCCACCGCCTCGGCGCCTGCCGGGGGCCACTCGGCCGGCAGGCTGTCGGCCGACGCCGTGGCGACCGACAGCGTGCCCGACGCATGCCGGGTCCACTCCCCGTCGGGCGCGGCCTCCTCGGCCTGGGCGTAGACACCGAGCTCCCGGCGACCGGACTCGTCCGGGCCGTCCACCGTCACCTGGACCCGGACGCCACCCTGCGCAGGGAGGACCAGCGGCGCCTCGATGACCAGCTCCTCGACCCGGGTGCAGCCGGCCTCGTCGCCCGCGCGCACGGCCATCTCGACCAGCGCCGCCCCTGGGACGACGACCTGCCCGGCGACCACATGATCGGCCAGCCAGGGCTGTGCGGCGAGTGACAGCCTTCCGGTCAGGACCACTCCGCCGGTGGCGGGCAGGGTGACGGCGGCGCCGAGCAGCGGGTGTCCGGGGTTCTCCAGACCGAGGTCCTCGGCGCGGCTGCCCGCCGTCGCGGTCAGCCAGTAGCGCTGCCGCTGGAAGGCGTAGGTGGGCAGGTCGACCTGCTGGGCGCCGGTGTCCGCGTAGACCTCTTCCCAGGCGACCGGCACGCCGCGCACGAAGAGCTTCGCGAGCGCGGTCATCAGGGCGCGGGGCTCGTCACGGCCGCGACGCAGCAGCGGCAGCCAGACCTCGGGCTCGCCCTGGTCATCCGTGCGGGTCTGCGGGCCCATGCCGGACAGCACGCCGTCGGGGCCGATCTCCACGAACGTCCGCACACCGACGGCACGAAGGGCCTGTGCGGCGTCGTGGAAGCGGACCGCCTCGCGGACGTGCTTCACCCAGTAGGCCGGGTCCGTGACCTCGTCCGTCACCGGGAGGCCGGTCAGGGCGGAAACCATCGCCAGCTTGGGCGCGCGGTAGCTGACGGCGGCGACGACGCGGGCGAACTCCTCCAGCATCGGCTCCATCAGCGGCGAGTGGAACGCGTGCGAGACCTGGAGACGCTTCGTGCGCGCGCCCGCCTGAGCCAACTGTTGCGCGGCCTGCAGCACTTCGTCCTCGACACCGGAGATCACCACGGCCTTGGGGCCGTTCACCGCGGCGATACCGACACCGGTACGACCCGCGATCGCTTCGAGAACCTGCTCCTCCGTCGCCTCGACGGCGACCATCGCACCGCCGGACGGCAGTTGCTGCATCAGCCGGCCACGCGCGGCCACCACCGCACAGGCATCCTCCAGCGACCACACCCCCGCCACATGCGCCGCCGCCAGCTCACCGATCGAATGACCGGCCACCACCTGGGGACTCACACCCCACGACTCCAGCAGACGGAACAGCGCCACCTCGACCGCGAACAGTGCCGGCTGCGCCCACCCCGTCTCGTCGATCGGACCCTCACCCCGGATCACACCCGCCAGCGAACCGTCCACGTGCTCGGCCAGACCCGCGCACACCGCGTCGAAGGCCTCGGCGAACACCGGGAACGCCTGGTAGAGGCCCTGCCCCATGCCAACGCGCTGCGCACCCTGACCGGTGAACACGAACCCGACCCTGCCCGCACCGCCCACGGACCCGGTCACCACACCGGGGACCTCGCGGTCCTCGGCCAGCGCCGCAAGACCCGCCACCAGCTCCTCGCGGTCCGAGCCCAGCACCACCGCCCGCTGCTCCAGCGCCGCCCGCGACACCGCCAACGACCAACCAGCGTCCAGGACATCAGGATCAGCACGCTCAACGAACGCCGCCAACCGCTCCGCCTGACCGGCAAGACCCTCCGCCGACCGCGCCGAAAGGGACCACGGCACCACCGGCAGGTCAACACCACCGGCACGGGCGACCGGAGCATCCTGCACCGGCGCCTGCTCGATGATCACGTGCGCATTGGTCCCGCTGATGCCGAACGACGACACACCCGCGCGTCGCGGCCGCTCCTCGGAGTGCGGCCAGGCCACCGCCGATGTCGCCAGCCGGACCGCGCCCGCCTCCCAGTCCACGTGCGAGGAGGGTTCCTCGGCGTGCAGCGTCTGGGGCACCTGCTCGTGCTGCAGGGCGAGCACCATCTTGATCACGCCCGCGACACCCGAGGACCACTGGGTGTGCCCGATGTTGGACTTCAGCGAGCCGAGCAGCAGCGGCCGGTCCTGCGGCCGGTTCTGGCCGTAGGTCGCCAGCAGCGCCTGCGCCTCGATCGGGTCACCCAGCCGGGTGCCGGTGCCGTGCCCCTCGACCACGTCCACCTCGGCCGCCGACAACCCGGCGCCCGCCAGGGCCGCCCGGATCACCCGCTGCTGCGACGGCCCGTTCGGCGCCGTCAGACCGTTGGACGCACCGTCCTGGTTCACCGCCGAACCCCGCACCACCGCGAGCACCCGGTGCCCGTTGCGCAGCGCGTCCGACAACCGCTCCAGCACGACGATGCCGGCGCCCTCGGCCATGCCCATGCCGTCGGCCTGCTCCGAGTACGCCTTGCAGCGGCCGTCCGCCGCGAGGCCCTGCTGTCGGCTGAACCAGGCGAGCCACGCCGTGGTGGCGTGCACGGTGACGCCGCCCGCCAGCGCCAGCGAGCACTCCCCCGACCGCAGCGACTGGCTTGCCAGGTGCAGTGCCACCAGGGAGGACGAGCACGCCGTGTCGACGGTGAGCGCCGGCCCTTCGAGGCCGAGCGTGTAGGCCACCCGGCCGGAGATCACGCTGGGCGCGATGCCCGACTGGAGGTGCCCTTCGAGCTCCTCGGGCGCGTTGGCGCCGTAGCCGGACGAGGAGGCGCCCACGAAGACGCCGGTCGCCGAGCCGCGCAGCCGCCTGGGGTCGATGCCCGCCCGCTCGAAGGCCTCCCAGGACAGTTCGAGGAGCAGCCGCTGCTGCGGGTCCATCGCCAGCGCCTCACGCGGGCTGATCCCGAAGAACCCGGCGTCGAACTCCCCGGCTCCGGTGATGAATCCGCCGCCGCGCGTGTAGAAGGTGCCGGCTCGCTCCGCGTCCAGGTCGAAGAGCTGCGAGAGGTCCCAGCCGCGGTCGGTGGGGAGTTCGCCGACCGCGTCGCCGCCGGTGGCCAGCAGGTCCCAGAGCTGCTCGGGGGCGCTGACGTCACCGGGGAGGCGGCAGCTCATCGCCACGATCGCGATCGGCTCGTCGGCGGCCGCTGCCGTCCGCGCCGCCGCCGTGGTGTCGTCGGTGTGCCCCAGTGTCTGCGCCCGCAGGTACTCGGACAGCGCCACCGGGGTCGGGTAGTCGAAGATCAGTGTGGTGGGCAGCCGCAGCGCGACCGCGCTGCTCAGCCGGTTGCGCAGCTCGACCCCGGTCACCGAGTCGAAGCCGAGTTCCTTGAAGGTGTGCGCGGGGTCGAGCGCCTGCGCGGAGGGGTGTCCGAGGACGGCCGCGGCGTGCGCCGCGATCAGGTCGAGGACCACCTGGTCCTGCTCGGGCCGCGACAGGCCCGTGAGCCGGCGCAGCAAGCCGTCGGCGGCGTCGAGCGGGGGTGCCCCGGCCGTGTCGTCCGCCGCGTGCGGCAGCTCCATCACCTGTGCGGAGGGGCCGCTGTCGAGCCAGAAGCGCTTGTGCCGGAAGGCGTACGTCGGCAGCTCCACCGGCCTCCCGGTGGGCAGGACCGCACGCCAGTCCACCGGCACGCCGTGCACGAAGGCGCGGGCCAGGCCCGTCACCAGGCTCGTGGTGCCTTCGTCGTCGCGCCGCTGGAGCGGGACGAAGTCGGGCTCGTCCTTCGCGGTGCCGGCCACGATGTCCGCGCCGAGCGAGGAGAGTGACCCGTCGGGGCCGACCTCGATGAACACCGAGACGCCCTCGCGGGCCAGCGTCGCCACCGCGTCGGCGAAGCGCACCGCTCCCCGCGTCTGGGCCGGCCAGTAGCCCGCCTCGGGCTCGGTGACCAGTTCACCGGTGAGCGCGCCCGCCCACATCATGTTCGGCCGGTGGTACTCCAACCCGGCCGCGGCGGCGGTGAGTTCGTCCAGCACCGGATCCATCGCCGGGGAGTGGAAGGCGTGCGAGACCCGCAGCCGCCGCACCCGGCGACCCCGCCCCCGCCACAGCTCCACCACCTGATCGACGGCCTCGACCTCACCCGAAACCACTACGGACTCCGGGCCGTTGACCGCCGCGATCACCACCCCGGGCACCAGCTCGGCCAGCACCTCGGCCTCCGGGACGTTGACCGCAGCCATCGCCCCGCCCGCCGGCAGCGCCTGCATCAACCGAGCCCGCGCCGCCACCAGCCGCGAGGCCTCGGACAGCGACAGCACCCCGGCCACATACGCGGCCGCGACCTCGCCCACCGAGTGACCGACCACCGCGTCCGGCGTCACGCCCGCGGCCTCCAGCACCGCCGCGACGGCCACCTCGAAGGCGAACAGCCCGGCCTGCGCGTACAAGGTCTGGTTCGCCAGCGACTCGTCCACACCCTCGGCGCCGAGCACGACGTCCCGGACCGAGACTCCCAACTCCAGCTCCAGCAGCCCGGACACCCGGTCGAAGACCTCGGCGAAGACCGCGCTGCCCTCATAGAGGCCCCGGCCCATCCCGACCCACTGCGAACCCTGACCGGCGAAGACCAGACCCACCCGGGCACCCGCCCGCGCCACACCCGACACCACCGAAGCCGAGGGCGTCCCGGCAGCCAGGCTCTCCAGGCCGGCCACCAGCTCGGCGCGCTCGGCCCCGAGCACGACCGCCCGGTGCTCGAACGTCGCCCGGGTGGTCGCCAGCGACGCCGCCACGTCCACCGGTTCCACCGACGGCCGGGCCGTCACCCAGTCGCGCAGCCGCTCCGCCTGGGCCGTCAGCCCCTCGGCCGACCGGCCCGACACCAGCCACGCACCGGCGCCCGGGAGGACCGGCGCCAGGTGGGGCACCTCGGCGGTCTCGACAGCCGGCGGTGCCTCCTCCAGGACGACGTGGACGTTGGTCCCGCTGATCCCGAACGCCGACACGCCCGCGCGCCGCGTGTGCTCCCCGGCGGGCCACGGCACCGGCTCGGCCAGCAGCCGCACCGCACCCGCCGACCAGTCCACCCGCGGCGACGGCTCCTCCGCGTGCAGCATCGCGGGCAGCTCGCCGTGCTGGAGCGCCAGCACCATCTTGATGACACCGGCCACCCCGGCGGCCGCCTGGGTGTGCCCGATGTTGGACTTCACCGAGCCGAGCCACAGCGGCCGGCCCTCCGGGCGCTCCCGGCCGTAGGTGGCGAGCAGTGCGCCCGCCTCGATCGGGTCGCCGACCCGGGTGCCCGTGCCGTGGGCCTCCACCGCGTCGACGTCGGCGGCGGACAGGCTCGCGTTCGCCAGGGCGCGGCGGATGACCGCCTGCTGGGCGCGGCCGTTCGGGGCAGTCAGGCCGTCGCTGGTCCCGTCGGAGTTGATCGCCGAGCCGCGCAGCACGGCCAGCACGGAGTGGCCGTTGCGCAGGGCGTCGGACAGCCGCTCCAGGACGATCAGGCCGGCGCCCTCGGACCAGACGGTGCCGTCGGCGGCGGCCGAGAACGGGCGGCAGACGCCGTCCGAGGACAGCGCCCGCAGCCCGCTGAACGCGACGAAGTTCCCCGGGGTGGCCATCACGGACACGCCGCCGGCGAGCGCCAGCGAGCACTCGCCGGACCGCAGCGCCTGCACGGCGAGGTGGATGGCGACCAGGGAGCTGGAGGCGGAGGTGTCCACCGTGAGGGACGGCCCGTGCAGCCCGAGCAGGTAGGAGATCCGGCCGGACATCACGCTGGTCGTGGTGCCGGTGAGCAGGTAGCCCTTCACGCCCTCCGGCGCCTCCTGCAGCCGGGGGCCGTACTCCCTCGGCTCGGCGCCCACGAACACGCCGGTCCGGGTGCCCCGGATCGCGGACGGGGTGATGCCGGAGCGCTCCAGGGCCTCCCACGAGGTCTCCAGCAGCAGCCGCTGCTGCGGGTCCATCGCCAGCGCCTCGCGCGGCGGGATGCCGAAGAAGGCGGCGTCGAAACCGGCGGCGTCGTCGAGGAAGCCGCCCCGGGTGAGGTAGGTCCTCCCGGCGCTCTCCGGGTCGGCGTCGTAGAGGGATTCGAGGTTCCAGTTCCGGTCCGCGGGGAACTCGGAGAGGGCGTCCCGGCGTTCGGCCAGCAGGCTCCACAGGTCCTCGGGCGAACGGACCCCGCCGGGGTAGCGGCAGCTCATGCCGACGATCGCCAACGGCTCCGCACCGGCTGCGGCACGTTCCGTCAGGGCCGGCCCATCAGTCTCGTTCACAAATCCCTCGGCATTCCGGAGTCTGGGAGTGCGATACCTGGTCGAATGTCTTTCAGCCAAGGAGAAACAGCAATGCAAAAGGGCTGAACAGAACGGCCGCACAGAAAGCTGCGTCGAAGAACCGCACTGGAGCTGTGCGAGGAAATCCGGGAAATGGCCCGCCGGAGCCCCCGACGGTCAGGATATGAGTCGCTCCGTCCGGAGGACCACGTGTTCAACCGAGAAAGGCGCGCCGGTTGATCGGCGCGCCTTTCCGTTCGGCCGGGGAGTCCCGGTACCGCTCACCCTCGGGCGACGGCGTCCTTCTCGGGGGCGGCCGCGGCGAGTTCGGGCGAGTCCAGCCGCATCGTGGTCGGCCCCTCGCGGCGGTCCGCGACCAGGTGCAGGCGCTGGACGCCCTCCCCGGCGGGCTCGCCGAGGACGGCCTGGCAGGCGCAGGGGTCGTCGGCGAAGCCCGCGAACCGGTAGGCGATGTCCATCATGCGGTTGCGCTCGGTGCGCCGGAAGTCGGCGACGAGGTGGGCGCCGGAGCGGGCCGCCTGGTCGATCAGCCAGTTGAGGATGACCGCGCCGGCACCGAAGGTCACCACGCGGCACGAGGTCGCGAGGAGCTTGAGGTGCCACAGATCCGCGTGGCGCTCCAGGAGGAGCACGCCCACGGCGCCGTGCGGACCGAAGCGGTCGGTGAGGTTGACGGTCAGGACCTCGTGGTCCGGGTCGACCAGCAGCGCGCGCAGCGCGGCGTCCGAGTAGTGGACGCCGGTCGCGTTCATCTGGCTGGTGCGCAGGGTCAGTTCCTCGACCCGGGAGATGTCCTCCTGGTCGGCGCGCTTGATCTCCATGACGAGGTCGAGGGTGCGCAGGAACTCCTCGTCGGGGCCGCTGAAGGTGTCCTTCTCGGCGTCCCGGCGGAAGCTCGCCTGGTACATCTCCCGGCGGCGCCGGGCGTCGACCGTGACGATCTCGGGGCTGAACTCGGGCAGTGCGGTCAGCTCGGCCGCCTGCTCGGCCGGGTAGCAACGGATGTCGGGCGCGTGGTAGTTGACCTCGGCGCGCTCGGTGGGCAGGTCGTCGATGAAGGCGACGGCCGTCTCCGCGAAGTTCAGCCGCTCGGCGATCAGCTTGACCGCGTCGGACTTGCGCCCCCACCCGATCTGGGGATGCACGAAGTACTCGGCGAGGCCCAGGTCTTCGAGCCGCTTCCAGGCGAGGTCGTGGTCGTTCTTGCTCGACACCGAGTGCAGGACTCCCCTGGAGTCGAGCTCGACGATGGTGTCGTGGATTCCGGGGAACAGTTCGACGGTCGGGTCCTCCAGCAACGTGCCGTCCCAGACGGTGTTGTCCAGGTCCCAGACCAGGCACTTCACGAGGGTTGGCTTCTCAGCCACGGGGGTCTCCTACCAGCTTTCGGTCGGACTTCGGTCGGATGGACGTCAGTCGGAAATCGACAGGGCGTGGTCCGCCAGGATCAGCCGGCAGATCTCGTTGCTGCCTTCGATGAGCTCCATGAGCTTGGCGTCCCGGAACGCGCGGGCCACCACGTGGCCGTCCTCGGCACCGGTCGATCCGAGCAGTTGGACCGCGGTGGCGGCGCCGCGGGCCGCGTGGTTCGCGCTGACGTGCTTGGCGAGGACCGCCGTGAGCCCCATGTCCGGGGCGGCGGAGTCCCATTGCCGGCTGGCGTGCTCGCAGCTGCGCCGCGAGACCTGCTCGGCGACGAGCAGCTCCGCGAGGTGCCCGCGGACGAGTTGGTGCTCGGCGAGCGCCACGCCCGCCTGGTGCCGGTGCTTCACGTGCCGGGTGGCGGCGCTCAGGCAGGCCTGCAGGATGCCGACGCAGCCCCACGCGATCGACACCCGCCCGTAGGAGAGCGCCGTGGTGAAGAGCATCGACAGGGGCTGTCCGCCGCCGCCCAGCACGTGGGTGGCCGGCAGCCGGACGTTGTCCAGGCGGATGTTGGCGTGGCCGGCGGCCCGGCAGCCCATCGGCTGGGGTACCAGGTCGATGTGCACGCCCGGCGCGTCGACGGGGACGATCGCGGCGGCCGCGCCGTCGCTGTCCCCCTGCCGGCCGATGACGACGACGAAGTCGGCGTACCGGGTGCCGGTGACCCACTTCTTCTCGCCGTCGATGACGAACCCGTCGCCGTCGGCCTTGATCCGGGTGCGCATGGCCGCCAGGTCGCTGCCGGCCCCCGGCTCGCTGAAGCCGACCGCGGTGAGCTTCCCGCCGGTCAGCTCCGCCAGGAAGGTGCGCCGCTGCTCGCGGTCGCCGAAGCGCTGGATGGTCCAGGCCGCGATGCCCTGCGAGGTCATGATGGACCGCAGGGAGCTGCACAGGCTCCCCACGTACGCGGTGAGTTCGCCGTTGTCCTGGCTGCTCAGCCCGAGGCCGCCGTAGGAGGCCGGCACCTGCGCGCACAGCAGGCCCTTGGCGCCGAGCGTGCGCAGCACGTCGAGGGGCAGTTCGCCCGCGACGTCCCAGGAGCCGGCCCGGGAGCCGACGAGCTCGCCGATGAGGGCGCGCTCGTCGGCCGGTCGGTCAGGCATTCCCGGCCGCCACCGCGTCGCCGCGCAGACGCAGCACGAGGCCGGCCATGCCCCCGACGGTGCGGAAGTTGTCGAGCTTGAGGTCGCCGCCGACGATGGCGATGTCGTAGGCGTCCTCCAGGTGGACGACGAGCTGCATGGCGAACATCGAGGAGACCACGCCGGAGGCGAAGAGGTCCTGGTCCAGCTCGACGTCGGTCTTGATGCGCTCGGCGAGGAAGCCGAGGATCTCCTTCTGGAGGGTCTCAGCGGTCAGCGGAGTGTTGTCCCCGTGGACGGTCATGACGCGACCTTTCCGTAGTCGTAGAAGCCCCGGCCGGTCTTCCGGCCGAGGTGGCCGTCCCGCACCTTTTCGAGCAGGAGGTCACAGGGGCGGCAGCTTTCGTCACCGCGGCGCTCGTAGAGCACGTTGAGCGAGTCGACCAGGTTCTCCAGGCCGATCAGGTCGCCGGTGCGCAGCGGGCCGGTGGAGTGGCCGAGGCAGCCCTCCAGCAGGCCGTCGACGACCTCGACGGAGGCGACGCCCTCCTGGACGAGCATGGCCGCGGTGTTGATCAGCGGGTGGAGCAGGCGGTTGATCACGAAGCCCGCCGAGTCCTCGATGACGAGTGCCTCGCGGCCGAGGACGGCGAGCAGCTCGGTGGCCTGCTCCAGGACGGCCGGGTCGGTGCGCGGGCCGCGGATGACCTCGACCATCTTGATCATGTAGGAGGGGTTCATGAAGTGCACGCCCACCAGGTCCTCGGGGCGCACGATCCACTCGGCCATCTCGTCGATCGGGATGCACGAGGTGTTGGAGATCAGGGTGGTGCCGGGCGTCACGACCCGGGAGGCCGCGGAGAGCACCTCCTGCTTGACCTTGTCGACCTCGGTGACGGCCTCGACCACGGTGGTGGCCTCGGCGATGTCGTCGAGGTTGACGCTGGTGGTCAGCGTGCCCTGCGGGCGGTCGGCCGGCAGGACGCCCATGAGCTGGGCGTGCCGCAGCTTCTGCCGGATGGTCTGCCGGGCCGTCTCCAGCACGGTCTCGTCGACGTCGACCAGGACGACGGAGACGCCGTGGCCGAGGGCGAGCGCCGAGATGTTGGTACCCATCACACCGGCGCCGATGATGGCGAGGCGGTGCTCCTCAAGAGCAGTGCTCATGGATTCTTCCCTGCTGTTTCGTGAGCCGGTTCCTGTCGGCCGGCCCGGTCGTGGTGACGCGGCCCGGTGTGGTCCGCCGCTCAGGCGCGCAGCAGCGCGGCGAGAGCGGCGGGGGTCGGGTGCTTGAACACGTCGGCGAGTTCGAGGTTCCTGCCGGTGAACTCTTCGACCCGCTGCGCCAGGACGGCCGCGAGCAGCGAGTGGCCGCCCGAGTCGAAGAAGTTCGTCTGTGCCGTGGCGCCGGTGCTCAGCAGCTGCCCCCAGATCCCGACGAGGCTGCGGACGAGCGCGTCGTCCTCCGCCGGGTCCGGCCGGTCGGCGCCCTGCTCGACGGCCTTGCGGGCCAGCGCGCGGAGGGCCTCGTGGTCGGGGCGGCCGTCCGGTGTCCTGGGCAGCGCGGCCAGCCGGACGAACAGCCGGGACCCGGCGGGGGCGCCGGTGTCGGTGGCCGTGCCCGGGTCGGCGACTGTCCCGGTGGCCGGGTCGGTGGGCGCCTCGGTGGTCGTCGCGGTGGACGCCTCGGTGGTCGTCGCGGTGGACGCCTCGGTGGGCGCCTCGGTGGTCGTCTCGGCGAAGGCGACGACGGTGTGCCCGCCGTCGGGCCGCGGCACGGCCAGCGCGGCGGCCGCCGTCACCCCGGGCCGGCCGAGCAGGTCGGCCTCCACGCGGCCGAGGTCGACCGGGCCGTCCTCGGTGGTGACCCGGCGGTCGGCCCGGCCGAGCCACTCGATCGCCCCGTCGGACCGGCGGCGGGCGAGTTCGCCGGTGCGGTGGTGGCGCCCGTACCGTGCGTCGGTCGCGACCGCCGGACCGTCCGGCCCGCTCGGGGCCGAAGCCGTTCCCGCGAGGCGGAGTTCACCGCGCAGTCCGACGGGCAGCTCGCGCCCGTCGGGGGCGGTGACGAAGGCCCGGGTGCCGGCCACCGGCCGCCCCCGGGTCAGCCCGTCGGGGCTCTCCACCCGGCCGGACAGCGCCCAGCCGGTGGTCCCCGGAAGGCAGAGGCCGCTGTGCAGTCGGCAGCCGGCCGCGAGGAGCCGCTCCGCCACCTCGGCGGTCAGCTCGTCGCCCCTCGCCAGCACCGTCAGTCCGGGCAGCTGCCCGGCCCGGTCCGCCAGGAGGCGGGCCGGGGTGCCCGGCGGGACGACGGCGACGGTCGCGTCGAGCCCGTCGGCGGCGGCCCGGAGGGCGGTCGCGTCGGTCCGGGCGCCGTCGGGCAGGACCACGCAGCGGCCGCCCGCGCCCAGCGCCAGGAAGATCTCGAAGAGCGCGTCGAAGCCGGCCGGCGCGGCGAGCGTCGGCACACCGGTGCCGGGCCCGACGCCGAGCTCGGCCGCGAAGTGGCCGACCGCGTCCGCGAGGCCCGCGTGGCTGAGCACGGTGGCGACCGGCTCTCCGGCCTCCCCGCAGGTGTAGAACACGCAGGCGGGCGCGGATGGTTCGCCGTCCGCGTCCGGTCCGGCGGGACCGGGCGCAGGGGCGGGCGCGGGGGCGTCGACCGGCGTCAGGACCGGCGGCAGGTCGGCGCCGTCGGGCAGCCGGACACCCGTGCCGGTGAGGACGGCCTTCGCCCGCGCGTGGGTGAGCTGCCGGGTCAGCCAGGAAGGGTCGTGTCCGGCGTCGAGCGGCAGGCAGACGGCGCCGGCCCGCCAGACGCCGAGGGCGGCGGCCGCGGCCTCGCGCCGCGGCACGGCGATCGCCACCGTGTCGCCCGGCCCGATGCCGGCGCCGGCCAGCAGCGCGCGGACGACGGATGCCGCCTCGTCCACCTGCCGGTAGTCGACGCCGTGGTCGCCGTCGGTCACGGCCGGGGCCTCGGGTGTCTTCTCCGCCCAGGCCCGGAACGCCGCGGGCACCGTCGGGCGCACGGCCGGGGCGGCCGTCCCGTCGGCCCGGTCGACGGCCCGGCGGTCGGCGTCGCTCCAGCCCGCCGTCCCGGCGAGCGGCCGGTCCGGGTCCTGCGCGGCCGCGACCAGCAGGGCGTCGAACCGGTCCAGCATCGCCTCGACCTCGGCCGGGGCCAGCGTCTCGGAGTGGCGGAACACGATCTCCGCCCGGGACGGCGAGCCGACCAGCTCCAGGTCGAACTTGCTGTGCGGGTTCTCCACCGTCAGCACCCGGGCCGCCATGCCGCCGACCGACAGCTCGCCGGCCGGCGCCTCGGGCAGGAAGTTGAACAGGTGCCGGAAGAGCTGGGTCTGCCAGGACGTACCGATCCCCGGCAGCTCCCCGGTCAGCTCGTCGACCGGGGTGTCGGCGTGCGCCATCGCCCCGAGGAACGCGTCCCGGGCCTGCCGGGCCAGCGCCCGGAAGCCCTCGGCGAGGTCCACCCGGATCCGGATCGGCACGACGTTGACGTGGTAGCCGATGGCGGCGGTGTTCGCCCCGCGGACGTTGACCGGGGAGCCGATGACGAGGTCCGGTCCGGCGCCGTGCGCCGCGAGGAGGGCCGCGTAGGCGGCCAGCATCACCGCGCCGAGCGGCGCCCTGACCGCGCGCTGCAACTGCAGCACGGCCTGCTGCGCCGCGGGGGAGAGCGCGCGGCTCGCGGTCTCGCCGCGCAGCCGCGGCTGCCGGTCGCGCGGGGTGCCGCACCACAGCTCCAGCCCGGCCGGGTCGAAGCCCTCCAGGGTCTCCCGCCAGTAGGCGAGGTCGGCGGGCCGCGGCTCGGGCTCGGCGAGCGCCGGGGCCGGTGCGGTGGCCTGCGGCGGCACCGGCCGGCCCGCCGCGATCGCGTCGTAGACCGGGATGAACGCCTGGAGGAACAGGGCCACCGAGACCATGTCGAAGACCAGGTGGTGCACGGCCACGCAGAGCACGTCGCCGTCCGGACGGACGGCGTGCCCGATCCTGACCAGCGGCCGGCCGTCGAGCCGGAACGGCCGGTCCGCGAACGCGGTCAGCTGCCGCTCCACCGAGTCGCCCGACAGGTCGAGCGGCTCGATCTCCAGGGCGAACCCGCTCGCGGGGACGACCTCCTTGACCAGGTCCGCCGCGGTGGTGCGGTAGACGGTCCGCAGCACCTCGTACCGGCCGACCACGATCGCCAGGGCCGCCCGCAGCGCGTCCGGCCGCAGCCGCCCGCTCACCTGGAGGGCCAGCCCCAGGTTGTTGACCCCGGTCTCCGGGACCAGCTGCTCCAGCAGCCAGAGGGCCTTCTCCTTGCTCGTCGTCGCGGTCGACGCCGAGGTCGTCGGCGCGTTCGTCGGCGCGGTAGTCGGGGCGTTCGTCGGTGCGTTCGCGCGGTCCGGTTCCGGCGGTCGGCCGGACGCGCCCAGGTCGGAGTTCATCGCCCTCAGAATTCGGCGTTGTCGAGGAGGAGCCGGACCGTCGAGTCGTCCCGCAGGAGGTCGACGTGGCCGATCTCCAGCGAGAGCCGCCGGCCCAGCACCTTGCTGGCGTTGACCACCGTCGCCGCGCCGGTCCGCTCCAGCTCCGCGTAGTCGGAGGAGGTGACGGCGAGCGCCTCGCCCCAGGCCCGGCTCGGGTCGATCTGGGAGGCGGCGGAGAGCCACGTCATGTACGACTCGAAGAGCAGCACGACCTCGTCCCGGCGGGCGTCGGCGAGACCGATCCGCCGGAAGGCGATGGAGGCCATCTCGCGGTAGAGGCCGACGATCTCGACGGCGGCGTCGAGCAGGCCGATCGACGGGGTCCCGACGATCTCGGCGGCCCGCTCGCGGGCGTGCTCCGCCTCCTCCGCGGTGAAGACCGGGCCGGCCAGCGCGATCATCTTGTGGATCTCGGACTCCAGCAGCTGCAGGTCGGTGACCTGCGGGTCGAACAGGATCACCTTGGGCGCGGTGCCCTGACGCTGCGCCAGGCGGTCGGCGATCTCACCGGCGTAGACGCCGCCGACGCAGTAGCCGAGCACGGCCACCACCTCGTACTTCTCCCACTCGCCGGCGTTCAGCCAGTGCTCGGTGTAGTAGTCGCCGGCCGGGCGGTCGGCCAGGCGGACCGGCGGGGGCGTGGTCTGCAGGAACCCGTGCCCGGCCCAGGCCGGGCCCATCTTCCGTGCGAGGTCCTCGAATCCGGCCTCGCGCCGCCCGGCGGCGGGGAAATCGATTCCGAGAACAAGGGACTTCGACGTCGGGGCGGTTATGACGCTCCAGGCGTTCTCGTTCGGCACTTTCTCATCCCATCTTCGGAGTCGGACGGCTGGTTTCCCTGCGGCACAGCCCGTGGAACATTTCCTCGAAGAACCGGTCGGACACCGGCACGGCCCCGGATCGCCGGGGGCCGCTCATCGGCCCCCGGCTCATGGCCCGCCGGCTCATTGCCCGTCGGTGCTTTCCCGGAGGACCGCCGTCAGCTCGCCGAGCAGGAAATCCGCGATCGCTTCCGGCAGATAGAGGTCATAGATGAAGCCCTCCGGCAGCTTAAGGCCGGTCAGCCCGGTAATTCTTTCCCGCAGTTGAACGGCCGACATGGACGTCATGCCCATCTCGAACACGTCGCCGTTCGGGCGGACCGAATCGACCGACGCGTAGCCGAGCATCGTGGCGATCTCCTGGCGGAGCAGGTCGAGCACCAGCTCCCGCTGCTCCGCCTCGCCGAGGCCGGCCAGCTGCCGGAGCCAGTCGAGGTCACCGGAGCCGTCGGCGGACCCGTCGGGGCCGTCGAGCGGCGCCTGCTCGCGTTCCTGCTGCCGCCAGGTAGAGAGCCGTGCCAGCACCGTGCCCAGCGGCATGTCCTCCCGCAACGGCTCGGCCAGGCCCAGGACTTCGGCCAGGGCGGCCATGTCCCCACCCTCCAGCGCGGCCCAGAAGCGCTGCTCGCCCGGGGTGGCGGAGCCGGCCGCGACCGGTTCGGCGCCGGGCCTGCGAGCCGGCGGCTGCGGCCAGTAGGGCTGTCGCTGGAACGCGTACGTCGGCAGGTCGACGCGGCGCCCGCCGCCCAGGAGCGCGGCCCAGTCCACGGGGACGCCGAGGACGTGGAGGGCGGCCAGGCCGGCCGTGAACGACCGCAGGCCCCCTTCCCCGTGGCGCAGCGTCCCGGTGACGGTGGCGCCCGCCCCGGCCCGCAGGCCCCGGTCGTCCAGGGCCCGGGCGAGGGCCGCGGTGAGCACCGGGTCGGCGCTGACCTCGATGTACGCGCCGAACCCGCCGTCGGCCAGGGCCGCCGCCAACTCCTCGGCCGGCAGGGTGTCCTGCGGGCTCCGGACCCAGTGGTCGGCGCCCAGCCCGGCGCCCTCGGCCCAGGCCATCGCCCGGGTGGAGAACAGCGGCACCGTGCCCGCCCGCGGGCGGACGGCGGCGAGTTCCGCCCGGTCGGCGGCCGCGCCGGCCGCCGAACGGCCGGTCAGCACCGCGATCCGGGCCGCGTCCGCCGGTGACAGCACACCGGCCACCTGGGCGGCCGCGACCTCGCCCACCGCGTGGCCCGCGACGGCCGCCGGGTGGACGCCCGCCGAGCGCCACAGCGCGGCCAGCGACACCATCACCGCCCAGAGCACCGGCTGGAGGACCTCGGGGCGGTCGAGCGCCGGACCGGCCGGGCCCTCCCGCAGCACCTCGGTGACCTTCCAGTCCACGTACGGGCCCAGGTCCCGCTCGCACGCGGCGATCCGGTCCGCGAAGACCGGCGCCTCGTCCAGCAGCGCGGCGGCGCAGCCGAGCCAACGGGACTCGCTGCCGGGGAAGACGAACACGGGCCGGTGGCCCGCCGTCGCGGTGCCGGTCAGCACGTCCCTGGTGGGCACGGCGGCGGCGGCCACCGCGAGGCCCGCGAGCAGGCCGTCCCGGTCCGCGCCCAGCACGACCGCCCGGTGGTCGAAGACGGTGCGCGTGGTGGCCAGGGAGAACCCGATGTCCACCGGGTCCGCGTCCGGGCGGTCGAGGAGGAAGTCGCGCAGCCGCCCGGCCTGGGCGCGCAGCGCCTCCTCGGTCCGCCCGGACAGCACCCACGGCACCACCGCCGGCGCTGCCGACGGGGCGACGGGCGCGGCCGGCGCGGGGGCCTCCTCCACGATGACGTGCGCGTTGGTACCGCTGATCCCGAACGAGGAGACGCCCGCCCGGCGCGGCCGCCCGTTCGGCTGCCACGGCACCGGCTCGGTCAGCAGCCGCACCCGGCCCTCCGTCCAGTCGACCTGCGGCGTGGGCTCGTCGACGTGCAGCGTGGCGGGCATCCGGCCGTGCCGCAGGGCGAGCACCATCTTGATCACTCCGGCGATGCCGGCCGCGGCCTGGGTGTGTCCGATGTTGGACTTCACCGACCCCAGCCAGAGCGGCCGGTCCTCCGGCCGGTCCTGGCCGTAGGTGGCCAGCAGCGCCTGGGCCTCGATCGGGTCGCCCAGCCTGGTGCCCGTGCCGTGCGCCTCCACCACGTCGACCTCGTCGGCGCGGACGCCGGCGTTGGCCAGCGCGGCCCGGATCACCCGCTGCTGCGAGGGCCCGTTGGGGGCGGTCAGACCGTTGGACGCACCGTCCTGGTTGGTCGCACTGCCCCGCAGCACCGCGAGCACCCGGTGCCCGTTGCGCTGCGCGTCGGACAGCCGCTCGACCACCAGCACGCCCGCGCCCTCGGCGAAGCCGGTGCCGTCCGCCGCGGCGGCGAACGCTTTGCAGCGGCCGTCCGGGGCCAGCCCGCGCTGGCGGGAGAACTCGACGAACGTCCCCGGCGTGGCCATGATCGTCACGCCCCCGGCGAGCGCCATCGTGCACTCGCCGGACCGCAGTGCCTGGGCCGCCAGGTGCAGCGCCACCAGCGCCGACGAGCACGCCGTGTCGACCGTGACCGCCGGCCCCTCCAGACCGAAGGTGTAGGCCAGCCGGCCGGACAGGATGCTGGTCGCGATCCCGGTCATCAGGTGGCCCTCGGCCTCCGCGCCGCCGTGCGCCAGCACGCTCATCTCGTAGCCGGAGGTGTAGCCGCCCACGAAGGTGCCGGTCTGGCTGCCGCGCAGGGACACCGGGTCGATCCCGGCCCCCTCGATGGCCTCCCAGGACAGCTCCAGGAGCAGCCGCTGCTGCGGGTCCATGGCCAGCGCCTCACGCGGGCTGATTTCGAAGAACCCGGCGTCGAAGGCGCTGGCGTCCTGCACGAACCCGCCCGCCTGGGTGTACGAGGTGCCGATGTGCGCGGCGTCCGGGTCGTAGAGGGAGTCCAGGTCCCAGCCGCGGTCGGCGGGGAACGGCGAGATCGCGTCCTGCCCCTCGGAGATCATCCGCCAGAGGTCCTCGGGCCCCGTCACACCGCCCGGGAACCGGCAGCTCATGCCGACGATCGCGATCGGCTCGTCGTGGGCCGCCGCCCCGACCGGGGCCGGCGGTGCCACGGCCGCCGAGGCTCCGCCGCCGAGCCGGCCCCGCAGGTGCCCGGCCAGCACGGCCGGGTTGGGGTAGTCGAAGACCAGGGTGGCCGGCAGCCGCAGTCCGGTCCCGGTGGTGAGGCGGTTGCGCAACTGGACGGCGGTGAGCGAGTCGAAGCCCAGGTCGGTGAAGGCCCGGCCGGGCTCGACGGCCTCGGCGGAGCTGTGCCCCAGCACGGCCGCCACGTGGGCCCGGACCAGGTCCAGCAGCATCCGGTCGCCGTCCGCGGCGGGCAGTGCGGCGAGCCGCTGCCGCAGCGAGTCCGCGCCCGCCCCGGCGAAGGCGGCGGCGGTGCGCCGGGCCGGTCGGCCGGCCAGTGCCCGCCAGAGCGGCGGGACGTCGCCGGTGCGGGCCGCCTGGGACCGCAGCCCGGCCAGGTCCAGCCGGGCCGGGACCAGCACCGCCTCGTCCCGGCCGAGCGCCAGGTCCATCAGGGCCAGGCCCTCGGCCGCGCTCAGCCCGCTGGTCCCGCTCCGGGTCATCCGGGACCGCTCGGCGTCGGTGAGCTGCCCGGTCAGGCCGCTGACCTCCGCCCAGAGGCCCCAGGCGAGCGAGGTGGCGGGCAGTCCGGCCGCCCGCCGGTCGGCCGCCAGCGCGTCCAGGAACGCGTTGGCCGCCACGTAGTTGCCCTGACCCGGGACGCCGAACGTCGCCGCGGCCGAGGAGAACAGCACGAACTGGTCCAGGTCCAGCTCCCGGGTGAGCTCGTGCAGGTGCCAGGCACCGTCGGCCTTCGGCCGCATCACCGCGGCCACCCGCTCGGGCGTCAGCGACGGAATCGTCCCGTCGTCGAGCACTCCGGCGGTGTGGATCACGCTCCGCAGCGGACGCCCGGCCGGAATCGCCGCCAGCAGCGCGGCCAGCGCCTCACGGTCCGCCGTGTCACAGGCGACCACGTCCACCGACGCACCCGACCGCGCCAACTCCGCCGCCAGCACGGCCACCCCGGCGGCGGCCGGGCCGGAACGGCTGGTCAGCACCAGACCGTCCGCCTGGGCCGCGGTCACCAGATGCCGCGCGACCAGACCGCCCAGCGTGCCCGTGCCACCCGTCACCAGCGCCGTCCGCCCGGATGTGCGGCCCGGCAGTTGTTCAACTGCTCCCGTGGAACGGGATGGACGCGTCAGCCGCCGTCCGTGGGCCAGGGTGCCGCGAACGGCGAGTTCGGGCTCGCCGGTGGCGAGTGCCGTCGGGAGGACGGCGATCTGCTCGGCGCCCGCGCCGGTCGGCAGGTCGACCAGGACGAGCCGGCCGGGGTTCTCCGACTGCGCCGAGCACAGCAGGCCCCAGACGGCGGCGGCGGGCAGATCGGCGATCCGCTCCCCGGCCGCGGCAGCGACGGCCCCTCGGCTGACGACCACCAACCGGGCCTCGGCCAGACGCTCCTCGGCCAGCCAGGCCTGGGCCAGGCCCAGGGCGTCGCCGGTCGCCCGGCGGGCGGCCTCGGCCGCGTTGTCGCCCTCCACCTGGACACCGGCGCAGGCCAGCACCAGGGCGGGCTCGATCTCCCCCGCCTCGGTGGCGGCGGCCAGACCGGCCAGGTCCGTGAAGGCCCGGACCAGTACACCGGCCGCGTCCAGTGCCTCGGCGAGGCCGAAGCGGTCGGCGCCGATCAGCGCCCACGCCCCGGCCGGAGCCTCGGCCCCGGTGATCGGTGCCCACTCGACGGTGAACAGGGAATCCGCCACCCCGGCATCGTTCGACCGGAGTTGCTCGGCCGACACCGGACGGGTGATCAGCGACTCGACGGAGACCACCGGAGCACCCGTGGCATCCGCCGCCGTCAGCACCAGACTGCCCTGCGCATCACGGCGCAGCCGGGCCCGCAGCACGGACGCACCCGCCGCGTGCAGCTCGACACCCGTCCACGCGAACGGCAACCGCACCTCGTCCCCGGCCTCCGACACCAGCGCACTGGCCTGCAACACGCCGTCCAGCAGCGCCGGGTGCAGACCGAACGCACCCGCATCGGCGGCCACCGAGTCCGGCAGCGCGACCTCCGCGAAGACCTCGTCGCCCCGGCGCCAGGCGGCCCGCAAGCCCTGGAACGCCGGCCCGTAGCCGTACGGCCCGTCGGCCGCGTCCTCGTACACACCGCTGACGTCCACCGCCGTGGCCCCGTGCGGAGGCCAGACCGCGAAGTCCTCCTCCGCGACCGGCGCCTCCCCGGCGGGAGCGAGGACGCCGTCGGCGTGCTGCGTCCACTCCTCCTGCCCGTCGGGGCGGGAGAACACCTCGACCGTCCGACGGCCGTCGTCGTCCGCCTCGGCCAGCACCACCTGGACCTGGACCCCGCCGCCGTCGGCGGGCAGCACCAGCGGCGCCTGGAGCGTCAGCTCCTCCAGCAGGCCGCAACCGAGTTCGTCCCCGGCCCGGACCACCATCTCGACGAAGCCGGTCCCCGGTAGGAGCACCGCCCCACCGATCGTGTGGTCGGCCAGCCACGGGTGCGTCCGCACGGACAGCCGCCCGGTGCAGACCAGCCCCGCGCCGCCGGCCAGTTCGACCGCCGCACCCAGCAGCGGGTGACCGACCGCCCCCAGACCCAGCGACACCGCGTCCCCGCCCAGGGCCGGTCCGGCCGCACGCGGCCAGTACCGCTCGTGCTGAAAGGCGTACGTCGGCAGCTCGATCCGCTCGGCGGCGGGGAGGACGGAAGTCCACTCCACGGAGGCGCCGTTGACGAAGGCCTCGGCGAACGAGGTGACCAGCCGGGCCACACCGCCCTCGTCACGGCGCAGGGTGCCGCAGACCGCGGCGGGCACGATGCCCGGACCGGCCTCCTGGGCGACCTCTTCGAGCGTGTCGTTCATCGCGCCCAGCAGCACCGGGTGCGGAGTCACCTCGACGAACAGCTGGTGCCCCTGGCCCGCCAGCGTGCGCACCGCCCGGTCGAAGTGCACCGTCGCGCGCAGGCTGCCGTACCAGTAGGCGGCGTCCAACTCCTCACCGGTCAGCGTCTCCCCGGTCATCGCCGAGACCATCGGCACCCGGCCCCGGCGCGGCGCGATACCGGCCAGGACCTCGGTGATCTCCGCTTCGAGGCGGTCCACCTGGGCCGAGTGCGAGGCGTAGTCCACCGCGACCATCCGGGCCCGGACCCCCTCGGCCTCGAACTCCGCCTTCAACTCCTCCAGCGCCTCGGGCTCACCCGAAACCACCACCGCCGACGGCCCGTTGACCGCCGCGAGGGAGAGCCGCTCACCGAACCGGGCGATCCGCTCCTCGACCACGGTGGCCGACCGGCTCACCGACAACATGCCGCCCAGGCCCGCCAGGACCTTCAGCGACCGCGAACGCAGCGCCACCACCCGGGCGCCGTCCTCCAGCGACAGCATCCCGGCCACCGTCGCCGCCGCGATCTCACCCTGCGAGTGACCGACCACGGCGTCCGGCGCGACACCGGCGGCCTCCCAGACCGCCGCCAGCGACACCATCACCGCCCACAACGCCGGCTGGACGACATCCGCCGCCTTCAACTCCGGCACACCCGCCAGGACATCGCCCAGCGACCACTCCACGTACGGCGCCAGCGCCGCCTCGCACTCCGCGAGCCGCGCCGCGAACACCGGGCTGCACGCCGCCAGTTCACGGCCCATGCCCACCCACTGCGAACCCTGACCGGCGAAAGCGAACACCACCCGCGCACCCGGCCGCGCCACACCCGACACCACCGCACCCGACGGCACACCGGCCGCCAGACTCTCCAACCCGGCCACCAGCTCACCGCGCCCGTCGCCCAGCACGACCGCCCGGTGCTCGAACACCGACCGCGTCGTCGCCAGCGACCACGCCACCTCCGCCGGATCCACCGACGGCCGCGCCGACACCCACGCGTGCAACCGCTCCGCCTGCGCCGTCAGCCCCTGGGCGGAACGCCCCGACACCGCCCAGGCCCCGACCCCGCCGGGTTCGACCACCGACGGGGCAGCGGCCGGCTCGACCGGCTCCGCGTCGGTCGCGGTACCGGCCTCCGCGGGCGCCTCCTCCAGCAGGACGTGCGCGTTGGTGCCGCTGATCCCGAACGAGGACACACCGGCCCGGCGCGGCCGCTCCCCCACCGGCCAGGGCGCCGCCTCCGTCAGCAGCTCCACCTCACCGGCGGACCAGTCCACGTGCGGCGACGGATCGTCCGCGTGCAGCGTCCTCGGCAGCT
>NZ_JBEPAA010000093.1:0-28412 GCF_040298365.1 Kitasatospora sp. NPDC001603 | reverse complement strand
CCAACGTCACCGGCCGACCGGCCGAGCCCGGCCAACTGGCCGATCCCGCCTACTGGGTGGACCATGTCCGCCGCCCGGTCCGGTTCGCCGACGGCATCGCCACGGCGGCCGGTCTCGGTAACGCGGTCTTCGTCGAGCTGGGCCCCGGCGCCGCGCTGAGCGGCGTGGTCGCGGAGTCCGCCGGTGAGCGCGCGGTCACGGTGGCCGCCCTGCGCGACGGCCGCCCCGAGGCGCACACCGTGCTGGCCTCGGTCGCCGAACTCTTCGTCCGTGGCGTCGAGGTGGACTGGGCGAAGACCCTGCCCGCCGGCCTTCCGGTCACCCATCTGGAGCTGCCCACCTACGCCTTCGACCACGAGCACTACTGGCTCCGGAGCGCTGCCGCCACCGACGCGGCCTCGCTCGGCCAGGGCCGGGCCGACCACCCGCTGCTCGGCGCCGTCGTCCAACTGCCGCAGTCGGACGGCCTGGTGTTCACCTCCCGGCTGTCGCTGCGCACGCACGCCTGGCTCGCCGACCACACCGTCGGGGGAGTGGTCCTCGTCCCCGGTGCCGCCCTGGTGGAGCTGGCCGTCCGGGCCGGTGACGAGGTCGGTTGCGGCACCCTCGACGACCTGGTCATCGAGGTCCCGCTCCTCCTGCCCGAGCACGGCGGGGTCCGGGTCCAGGTCGCCGTCGGGGGCCCGGACGAGCAGGGCGCCCGCACGGTCGAGGTGTACTCCGCCCACGAGGACGCGACGGACACCTGGACCCGCCACGTCACCGGCACCCTCGCGGTGGCGCCCACAGCGGGGGCCGAGCCGTTCGACACCGGGGCGTGGCCCCCGGCCGGTGCGGAGCCGGTCGACGTCGACGGCCTCTACACCGAACTCATCGCTCACGGCCACGAGTACGGACCGCTGTTCCGCGCCCTCCGGGCGGTGTGGCGGCGCGGCGACGAGGTGTTCGCCGAGCTCGCCCTGCCCGACGGGCAGCGGGACACCGCCGCCCGCTTCGGCCTGCACCCCGCGCTGCTGGACGCCGCCCTGCACCCCGCCCTGCGGGACGCGGCCGCGGCGGACCGGGACCGGACGTGGCAGCCGCTGGAGTGGCACGGACTGGCCCTGCACGCCGTCGGCGCCTCCGCGCTGCGGGTGCGGATCACCACGGCCGGGCCCGGCACGCTGGCACTGGCGGCGGTCGACGAGGCCGGCGGCCCGGTCCTGACGGCAGCCGCGGTGACGCTGCGGCCGCTCTCCGCCGAGCAGTTGGCGGCCGCGGCGGGCACGGCCGACGGCGACGGCCTGTACCGGGTCGACTGGACGGCGCTGCCCCCGGCACCGCTGCAGGGCACCGGCACGGCGCCGCGGCGCGCGGCCGTCGCGACCGAGGCGGACCTCGCGGCCCTGACGGCCGGTGGGGACGTTCCCCCGGTCGTGGTCCTGACGGCCGTCACCGACGGCGAGGGGGCGGACGCCGTCCTCCCGCTCACCACCCGGGTGCTGGCCGTGGTGCAGTCCTGGCTGGCCGACGAAACCCTGGAGGACTCCCGACTGGTGGTGCGGACCCGGGGCGCGGTGCCCGCCGGCGGCGACGCCGCGCTCACCGACCCGGCCGGCGCCGCCGTCTGGGGCCAGGTCCGGGCGGCCCAGGCCGAGAGCCCGGACCGGATCGTCCTGCTCGACCTCGACCCGGCCGCGCCGGACGACCTGGACACCGCGCTCGCCGCGGCGCTGCCGCTCGGCGAGCCGCAGGTCGCGGTGCGCGGAACGGCGCTGCACGTACCGCGCCTGGCCCGGACCGCCGGCGAGGTGCCCGGCGGCGAACCGGCCTTCCGCCCGGACGGCACGGTCCTGATCACCGGCGGCACCGGCTCGCTCGGCGCCCTGACCGCCCGTCACCTGGTCGCGCGGCACGGCGTCCGCCACCTGGTCCTCGCGGGCCGGCGCGGCCCGGACGCCGACGGCGCGGCGGAGCTCGCCGCCGAGCTGGAGGCCGCCGGGGCCACGGTGTCGGTGGTGGCCTGCGACGTCACCGACCGGGAGGCGGTCGCGGCGCTCCTGGCCGGCGTGCCGGCCGGGCACCCGCTGACCGGCATCGTGCACGCCGCCCGGGTCTTCGACGCCGGGGTGATCGGCGAGGTCGACCCGGACCGGATGGCGCGGGTCTTCGCGCCGAAGGTGACCGCCGTCCGCCACCTGGACGAGCTGAGCCGCGAACTCGCCCCCGAGCTGGACGCGTTCGTCCTGATGTCCTCCGCCTCCTCGGTCTTCCTGGGCGCGGGCACCGGCGGCTACGCCGCGGCCAACGCCTATCTGGACGCGGTGGCGCACCGGCGCCGCGCGGCAGGCCTGCCCGGTACGTCCCTCGCCTGGGGGGTGTGGGCGCAGGCCGACGGCTCCGCCGACGGGCCCGGTCAGGACCGGAGCGGCCGCCGCGGCGGTGTCCGGCCCCTGACGGCCGAGGCGGGCACGGCGCTGTTCGACGCGGCGCTGCGCACCGGCGAGGCCCTGCTGGTGCCGGTCGAGCTCGACCTGCGGGCGCTGCGCGCCGACGCCGCGCTCGGGGGTGGTGTCCCGCCGCTGCTGCGCGGCCTGGTCCGCACCGGCCGGCAGGCCGTCCGGGCGGCCGCCGGTGACGGCGGCGGCGGGCTGGCCCGCCGGCTGGCCGGGCTGGCGCCCGCCGAGCAGCAGGCCCTGCTGCTGGACCTGGTCCGCGCCCGGGTGGCGACCGTGCTCGGCCACGCCGGGTCGGAGCAGGTCAGGCCGGAGACGGCGTTCAAGGACGCCGGCTTCGACTCGCTCACCTCCGTCGAACTGCGCAACCGGCTCCGGGAGGCGACGGGCCTGAGCCTGCCGGCCACGGTGGTCTTCGACTACCCGACGCCGCTGGCCCTCGCGCACTACCTGCACGACCGGCTGGACCCGGCCGGCGAGGCCACCGCCACCTCACACCCGCTGCTGGTCGAACTGAGCAGGCTGGAGGCGATGCTGGCCGAGACACCGGCCGGTGACACGGCCCGCGCCCAGGTCGCCACCCGGCTCCAGGGCCTGCTGGCCACCTGGTCGACGGCGAACGGCGGCGGGGCGGCCGAGGAACAGATCGACTACGACACCGCCTCCGACGACGAGCTCTTCGACCTCATCGACACGGAGTTCGGCAGCTGACCGCCACCGGCACCCCCGCAGACCACCCGACGCCACAGCCTTCTAGGAGCCGAACTTCGATGGCGGATGAAAGCAAGCTTCGCGACTACCTCAAGCGCGTCCTCGCCGAAGCGCGCCGCTCCCAGCAACGCGTGCTGGAGCTGGAGGCCGAGAAGGCGGAGCCGATCGCGATCGTGGGCATGGCGTGCCGGCTGCCGGGCGGGGTGGCGGGCCCCGACGACCTGTGGCGGCTGGTGACCGAGCGCGGGGACGGCGTGTCGGGCTTCCCGACCGACCGCGGCTGGGACCTGGACGGGCTGTTCGACGAGGACCCGGAGAAGAGCGGCACCTCCTACGTGAGCCGGGGCGGCTTCCTGCACGAGGCGGGGCTGTTCGACGCGGGCTTCTTCGGGATCTCGCCGCGCGAGGCGGTGGCGATGGACCCGCAGCAGCGTCTGCTGCTGGAGACCTCGTGGGAGGCGCTGGAGCGGGCCGGCGTCGACGCGGCGGGGCTGAAGGGCTCGGACGTCGGCGTCTTCGTCGGAGTGATCAACGAGGGCTACGCGACCGGCGGCCCCGTCCCCCCGGAGCTGGAGGGCTTCACCGGGACGGGGACCACCGGCAGCGTGGCGTCGGGCCGGATCTCCTACGTGTTCGGGTTCGAGGGTCCGGCGGTCACCGTGGACACGGCGTGCTCGTCGTCCCTGGTGGCGATGCACCTGGCCGCGCAGGCGCTGCGGCGCGGCGAGTGCTCGCTGGCGCTGGCCGGCGGTGCCACCGTGATGGCCGGGCCGGGCATGTTCATGGAGTTCTCGCGGCAGCGGGCGCTGGCGGCCGACGGCCGGTGCAAGTCCTACGCGGACGCGGCCGACGGCACGGGCTGGGCCGAGGGCGCCGGCATGGTGCTGCTGGAGCGGCTCTCCGAGGCGCGGGCCAACGGGCACCACGTGCTGGCCGTGCTGCGCGGGTCGGCGGTGAACCAGGACGGCGCGTCGAACGGTCTGACCGCGCCCAACGGTCCTTCGCAGCAGCGGGTGATCCGCAAGGCGCTGGCGGCGGCCGGGCTCACCCCGGCCGACGTGGACGTGGTGGAGGGGCACGGCACCGGCACGGTGCTGGGCGACCCGATCGAGGCGCAGGCGCTGCTGGCCACCTACGGCCAGGAGCGCGAGCCCGGGCGTCCGCTCTGGCTGGGCTCGCTGAAGTCCAACATCGGCCACACCCAGGCCGCCGCCGGGGTGGCGGGCGTGATCAAGATGGTGCAGGCCATGCGGCACGGCGTGCTGCCCGCGACCCTGCACGTCGACGCGCCCAGTACCGAGGTGGACTGGTCGGCCGGCGCGGTGGAGCTGCTCACCGAGGCGCGGGACTGGCCGGAGACCGGGCGGCCGCGCCGGGCCGGGGTCTCCTCCTTCGGCGTCAGCGGTACCAACGCGCACGTCGTCCTGGAGGAACCGCCCGCCGAGGCACCCGCCGAGCCGGACGCGGTGCGGTCCGCGCCGGGCGGTGTGCTGCCGCTGGTCGTCTCGGCGTCCTCGGCCGGCTCGCTGGCCGGGCAGGCCGAGCGGCTGGCGGCCTTCCTTGGGACCGCCGAGGGGCCGGACCCGGCGGACGTCGCCGCCGCGTTGGCCACCGGGCGGACGGCGCTCGCCGAGCGGGCGGTGCTGGTGGCCGCTTCGACGGAGGAGGCGCTGGCCGGGCTGGGCGCGCTGGCCCGGGGCGAGTCCGCTCCCGGGCTGGTGACGGGCAGTGTGTCCGGTGCGGGCAAGCTCGTCCTGGTCTTCCCGGGGCAGGGTTCGCAGTGGGTCGGGATGGGGCGTGAACTGCTGGACACCTCACCGGTGTTCGCCGAGCGCGTCGCGGAGTGCGTCCGGGCGCTGGACCCGTTCGTCGACTGGTCGCTGGCGGAGGTGCTGCGCGGCGACGCCCCGGCCGAGCTGCTCGACCGGGTGGACGTGCTCCAGCCGGCCAGCTTCGCGGTGATGGTCGGTCTCGCCGCCGTCTGGGCGTCCGTGGGCGTGGTGCCGGACGCCGTGCTGGGCCACTCCCAGGGCGAGATCGCGGCAGCCTGCGTGTCGGGTGCGCTCTCGCTGGAGGACGCGGCGCGGATCGTGGCGGTGCGCAGCCAGGTGATCGCCGGCAGCCTCGCCGGGCGCGGCGGGATGGCGTCGGTGGCGCTCTCCGAGAGCGAGGCCGTCGAGCGGCTGGTGCGCTGGGCGGAACGGGTGGAGGTCGCGGCCGTCAACGGCCCGGCCTCGGTGGTGGTGGCCGGTGACGCCGAGGCCTTGGACGAGGCGCTGGAGGTGCTGGCGGCGGACGGTGTGCGGGTGCGCCGGGTGGCGGTGGACTACGCCTCCCACACCCGTCATGTCGAGGCGATCGAGGAGACCCTGGCGGAGGCCTTCGCGGACATCCGCAGCCAGGCCCCGCTGGTCCCGTTCTTCTCCACCGTCACCGGCGCTTGGGTCACCGAGGCGGGCGTGCTGGACGGCGGGTACTGGTACCGCAACCTGCGCGGTCAGGTCCGCTTCGGCCCCGCCGTCGCCGCCCTGTTGGACCAGGGCCACACGGTGTTCGTGGAGTCGAGCGCGCACCCGGTGCTGGTCCAGCCGGTGAGCGAGATCGTGGACGAGGCCGGGGCCGAGGCCCTGGTCACCGGGACGCTGCGGCGGGACGAGGGCGGTCCGCGCCGGCTCTTCGCCTCGATGGCCGAACTCTTCGTCCGCGGCGTGGCCGTGGACTGGACGGGCGTGCTGCCGACCGGCACCGCCCGCGTCGAGCTGCCGACCTACGCCTTCGACCACCGGCACTACTGGCTCCAGCTCGGCCCGGCCGCCGACGCGGCCTCGCTCGGCCAGTCGGCCGCCGACCACCCCCTGATGGGCGCCGTGACGGAGGTGCCGGAGACCGGCGGCCTGCTCGGCACCTCGCGGCTGTCGCTGCGCACCCATCCCTGGCTGGCCGACCACGTCGTCGGGGGTGCCGTGCTGCTCCCGGCCGGCGCCCTGGTGGAGCTGGCCGTGCGGGCCGGTGACGAGCTGGGCTGCGGCACCCTCGACGACCTGGTGGTCAAGGCCCCGCTGCTGCTGCCCGAACAGGGCGGCGTCCGGGTCCAGGTGACCGTCGGCGGCCCCGACGAGAGCGGTGCCCGCAGCGTCGCCGTCTACTCCACCCGGGAGGACGCCGCGGGCGACACCGGCGGCGACACCTGGACCCGCCACGCCACCGGCACCCTCACCGCGACGACCAAGACCGCCGCCCCGCAGGCCGACTTCACCGTCTGGCCGCCCGCCGGGGCCCGGCCGGTCGACGTCGACGCCCTCTACGCCGACCTCGGCGGGCACGGCTACCAGCACGGCCCGGCCTTCCGGGGCCTGCGCGGGCTCTGGCAGCGCGGCGCGGAGACCTTCGCCGAGGTCGCGGTGGACGAGGAGAGCCGGGAGGAGGCCGGGCGGTTCGGCCTGCACCCCGCCCTGCTCGACGCCGCCCTGCACCCGGCCCTGCGGGACACCGCGGTGGCCGACGGCGCCGCTACCGGCGCCCGGGTCTGGCAGCCGCTGGCCTGGCAGCGACTCGCCCTGCACGCCGTCGGCGCCTCCGTGCTGCGGGTGCGGATCGCGCCGCAGGGCGGCGACGCCCTGACGGTGGAGGCGGTCGACCCGGCCGGCGGCGTGGTCCTGACGGCGGACTCGGTGGAGCTGCGGCCGCTGACCGCCGAGCAGTTGACGGCCGGCCCGGCCACGGCGGGCGCCGACTCGCTGTTCCGCGTCGAGTGGAGCGACCTGCCACCGTCCACGGGGGCGGCGGCCGACCGGCCGGTCTGGGTCGCGGTGTCCGACGCGGCCGGGATCACCGCGCTGGCCGGCGGCGCGGGCCCGGAGGCGGCGCTCCCCGTCGTGGCGGTCCTGGACGCCGTGGCGGACGGCGCCGACGGCGTCGACGCCGCGCTCGTCCAGACCAACCGGGTGCTGGCGGCCGTCCAGGCCTGGCTGGCCGCGCCCGGCCTGGAGGAGGCCCGGCTGGTCGTCGCCACCCGGGGCGCGGTCGGCGCCGGCGCGGACGGCGCGGTCACCGACCCGGCCGGTGGCGCGGTGTGGGGCCTGATCCGCGCCGCCCAGACCGAGAACCCGGACCGGATCGTCCTGCTCGACCTCGACCCCGCCGCGGACCTCGACCTCGACCTCGCCCCGGTGCTGGGTACGGCGCTGGCCACCGGGGAGCCCGAACTGGCCCTGCGCGGCACGGCGCTGTCCGTCCCGCGGCTCGTCCGCGCCGTACCGGTCGCCGGGGCCGACGGCGGGACGGGGACCGGCCTCGACCCCGAGGGCATCGTCCTGATCACCGGTGGCACCGGCTCGCTGGGCGGGATCCTCGCCCGGCACCTGGTCGCCGACCACGGCATCCGGCACCTGGCGCTGGTCAGCCGGCGCGGCCCGGCGGCCGAGGGCGCGACCGAGCTGGTCGCCGAACTGAAGGGGCTCGGCGCGACGACGGTCGCGGTGGAGTCCTGCGACGTGACCGACCGGGCGGCCGTGGCGGACCTGCTGGCCGACGTGCGGCGCGCCGGGCGCCGGCTGACCGCCGTCGTGCACACCGCGGGCATCGCCGACGCCGGTGTCATCGGCACGCTGGACCCCGAGCGGGTCGCCCAGGTCTTCGCCCCGAAGGTCACCGCGGCCCAGCACCTGGACGCCCTGACCCGCGAACTCGCCCCCGACCTGGACGCGTTCGTGGTCTTCTCCTCGGTCTCCTCGGTGTTCCTCGGCGCGGGCACCGGCAGCTACGCGGCCGCCAACGCCTTCCTGGACGCCCTCGCCCACCAGCGCCGGGCGGCCGGTCTGGCCGCGACCTCGCTGGCCTGGGGCCTGTGGAACCAGACCGCCGGCGGTATGGCAGCCGGCATGGACGACCTCACCCGCAGCCGGATGAACCGGCGCGGCGGTGTGCTGGCGATGACGGCCGAGGAGGGCATGGACCTCTTCGACGCGGCCCTGCGCACCGGCGAGGCGCTGCTGATCCCGGCCAAGCTGGACCTGCGGGCGCTGCGCGCGGGCGCCGCGGCCGGCCGGGACGTCCCGACCCTGCTGCGCGGCCTGGTGCGGACCGGGCGGCAGCTGGTGCGGGCGGCCTCGGGGGACGGCGGCGGCGGGCTGTCCGGTCGGCTGGCCGGGCTGGCGGCGGCCGAGCAGGAGGCGGTGCTGCTGGAGCTGGTCCGCGGTCACGCGGCGACCGTGCTCGGGCACGCGGGGCCCGACGCGATCAGGAGCGGGACGGCCTTCCGGGACTCCGGCTTCGACTCGCTGACCTCCGTCGAGCTGCGCAACCGGCTGCGCGAGGCGACCGGTCTGAAGCTGGCCGCGACGGTGGTCTTCGACCACCCGACCCCGCTCGCGTTCGCCCGCTACCTGCACGCCGAGTTCGGTCTCGTCGCCGACGGGACCGCCGCGGCGGCGCCGGCGGTCGCGCCCGCCGACCCGGACGAGCCGATCGCGATCGTCGGCATGGCCTGCCGGCTGCCCGGCGGCGTCGGCAGCCCGGCGGACCTCTGGCGGCTGGTCAGCGAGGGCCGGGACGCGATGTCCGGCTTCCCCGAGGACCGCGGCTGGGACGTCGCGGACCTCTTCGACGCCGACCCCGGAAAGGCCGGCACCTCCTATGTGAGCCAGGGCGGATTCCTCTACGAGGCGGGGCGGTTCGACGCCGGGTTCTTCGGCATCAGCCCGCGGGAGGCGCTGGCGATGGACCCGCAGCAGCGGCTGCTGCTGGAGACCTCGTGGGAGGCGCTGGAGCGCGCGGGCATCGACCCGCTCTCGCTGAAGGGCACGGACGCCGGGGTGTTCTCCGGTGTCATGGGCCAGGGCTACGGCGCCGGCGGCGCGGTGCCCGCGGAGCTGGAGGGCTTCACCGGCACCGGCGGCATGGGCAGCGTGGCCTCCGGCCGGGTGGCCTACGTCTTCGGCTTCGAGGGCCCGGCGGTCACGGTGGACACGGCCTGCTCGTCGTCGCTGGTGGCGATGCACCTGGCCGCGCAGGCGCTGCGCCAGGGCGAGTGCTCGATGGCGCTGGCCGGCGGCGCGACCGTGATGGCCACCCCCGGCACCTTCGTGGAGTTCTCCCGCCAGCGCGGCCTGGCGACGGACGGCCGGTGCAAGTCCTACGCGGACGCGGCGGACGGCACCGGCTGGGCCGAGGGCGCGGGCGTGGTGGTGCTGGAGCGGCTGTCGGAGGCCCGCCGCAAGGGGCACCGGGTGCTCGCGCTGGTGCGCGGGTCGGCGGTCAACCAGGACGGCGCGTCCAACGGTCTGACCGCGCCCAACGGAGTCTCCCAGCAGCGGGTGATCCGCAAGGCGCTGGCCAACGCGGGCCTGACCGGCACCGAGGTGGACGTGGTCGAGGGCCACGGCACCGGCACGGTCCTGGGGGACCCGATCGAGGCGCAGGCGCTGCTGGCCACCTACGGCCAGGACCGGGAGCCGGGGCGGCCGCTCTGGCTGGGCTCGCTGAAGTCCAACATCGGCCACACCCAGATGGCCGCCGGGGTGGCCGGTGTGATCAAGATGGTGGAGGCGCTGCGGCACGGTGTCCTGCCGCCCACCCTGCACGTGGACGCGCCGTCCTCGCAGGTGGACTGGACGGCGGGCGCCGTCGAGTTGCTGACCGAGGCGCGGGAGTGGCCGGAGACCGGCCGCCCCCGCCGGGTGGGTGTCTCCGGCTTCGGGGTCAGCGGGACGAACGCGCACCTGATCCTGGAGCAGGCCCCGGTCGAGGCCGAGGCGCAGGCCGTCGCGGTCGAGAACGCTCCGACGGGTGTGGTCCCGCTGGTGCTGTCGGCGAAGAGCGCGCGGTCGCTGACGGGGCAGGCCGACCGGCTGGCGCCCTTCATCGAGACGTCCGAGGCCGGGACGGCGGAGATCGCCGCCGCGCTGCTGGCCCAGCGGGCGCTGCTGTCGGAGCGCGCGGTGGTGCTGGCGGGTTCCAGGGAGGAGGCGCTGGCGGGGCTGAGCGCCCTGGCGCGCGGCGAGCGCAGCCCGGTGCTGGTGACCGGGACCGCCGGTGAGGCGGCGCGCACGGTGCTGGTGTTCCCGGGGCAGGGGTCGCAGCGGGTCGGGATGGGCCGGGAGCTGGCGGAGCGGTACCCGGTGTTCGCCGAGGCCTTCGACGCGGCGTGTGCCGCGTTGGACGAGCGGTTGGCGGGCTGGGCCGAGCACCCGGTCAAGGACGTGGTGCTCGGCACGGCCGGATCGCTGGACCAGACCGTCTACACCCAGGCGGGTCTGTTCGCGGTGGAGACGGCGTTGTTCCGGCTGATCGAGTCCTGGGGCGTCCGGCCGGACGCGGTCATGGGCCACTCGATCGGTGAGATCACGGCCGCGCACGTGGCCGGGGTGCTCTCGCTGGCGGACGCGGCGGCGGTGGTCGCCGCGCGGGGCCGGCTGATGCAGGCGCTGCCGTCCGGCGGCGCGATGGTGGCGGTCGCCGCGACCGAGGCCGAGGTGGCCGAATTCCTCGCTGCGGGCGTGGACCTGGCGGCGGTGAACGGCCCGTCGTCGGTGGTCCTCTCCGGCGAGGAGGCGGCCGTGCTGAAGGCCGCCGAGAGCCTGAAGGCACAGGGCCGCAAGGTCAAGCAGCTGACCGTCTCGCACGCCTTCCACTCGGCGCTGATGGAGCCGATGCTGGCGGATTTCGCCGCCGTCCTCGCCGAGGTGGTCTGGCGCGAACCGCGGCTCCCGGTGATCTCCAACGTCACCGGCCGTCCCGCCGAGCCCGGTCAACTGACCGACCCCGCCTACTGGGTGGACCACGTGCGGCGCCCGGTCCGGTTCGCCGACGGCATCGCCGCCGCAGCCGGGGACGGCACCGCACTCTTCGTCGAACTGGGCCCCGGCGCCGCGCTCAGCAGCGCGGTGGCGGAGTCCGCCGGCGACGGCGCGCTCTGCGTCGCGGCCCTGCGCGACGGCCGACCCGAGGCGCACACCGTGCTGACCGCGGTCGCCGAACTCCTCGTCCGGGGCGTCGCGGTGGACTGGTCCGGCCTCCTGCCCGCCGACCCGGGCCACCTGGAGCTGCCGACCTACGCCTTCGACCACCGGCAGTACTGGCTGCAGCCCGCCCCGGCCGCCGACGCCGCCTTCCTGGGACTGACCGGGACCGACCACCCGCTGCTCGGCGCGGTGATGCACCTGCCGCAGAACGACGGCCTGGTGTTCACCTCCCGGCTCTCGCTGCGCACGCACCCGTGGCTCGCCGACCACGCCGTCGGCGGGGTCGTCCTGCTGCCCGGCACCGGCCTCGTCGAGCTGGCCGTCCGGGCCGGCGACGAGGCCGGCTGCGGCGCCCTGGACGAACTGGTCATCGAGGCACCGCTGGTGGTGCCGGACCACGGCGGCGTCCGGGTCCAGGTCGCGCTCGGCGGCCCGGACGAGCGGGGCACCCGGACGGTGGAGGTGTACTCCGCCCGGGAGGACGCGGTGGAGGCCGGTACGGACGGCTGGACCCGCCACGCCACCGGCACCCTGCGGCCGGCCGGGACCGGCGCCGTACCGGAGGTCGACCTCACCGCCTGGCCGCCGCCCGGCGCCCAGCCGGTCGAGGTCGACGTCGAGGGCTTCTACGCCGACCTGATCCGGCTCGGCTACACCTACGGCCCGTCGTTCCAGGGCCTGCGGGCGGTCTGGCGGCGCGGCGAGGAGGTCTTCGCCGAGATCGCCCTGCCGGAGGACCACCGCGAGGGGGCGGACCGCTTCGGCATCCACCCCGCGCTGCTCGACGCCGCCCTGCACGCCAACGGCTTCGTCCGCCCGGCCGATGCCACCGAGGCGGCGGACGAGCCCCGGACGGTCCTGCCGTTCGCCTGGAACGGGCTCACCCTGCACGCCGTCGGCGCCTCGGCGCTGCGGGTCCGGGTGGCACCGTCGGGCCAGGACGCGGTGTCGCTCCAGGCCGCCGACGAGACCGGCGGTCCGGTCCTGACGCTGGACTCCCTGGTGTTCCGCGCCGTCTCCGCCGAGCAGCTGGAGGCGGCGGCGGGTGCGCCGGGCGGCGACTCGCTGTTCCGGGTGGAGTGGACGGCCCTGCCGTCGCCGCCGCCCCTCGCGGCCGCGCCGAGCCGGGTGTCCGTCGCCACCGCCGACGAGGTGACCGCGCTGGCCGCGGCGGGCGGGGTGCCGGACGCCGTGGTGCTGACGGCGGCCGGTGCGGACGCGCTGGAGCTCGGCACCCGGGTGCTCGACGTGCTCCAGGCGTGGCTGGTCGCTCCGGTCCCGGAGGCCTCCCGGCTGGTCGTGGCGACCAGCGGCGCGGTGCCCGCCGGTGGCGACGCCGCGGTGACCGACCCGGCCGGCAGCGCCGTCTGGGGCCTGGTCCGGGCCGCCCAGGTGGAGAACCCCGACCGGATCGTCCTGCTCGACACCGCTGCCGGCACCGACGCCGACGCGGTCCTCACCGCCGTGCTGGCATCCGGTGAGCCGCAGGTCGCGGTCCGCGGCCCGGTGCTCTCCGCGCCGCGCCTGGTCCGGGCCGGCGCCGTCGACCGGGCGGAGCCGGTGCTGGACCGGGCGGGGACGGTGCTGGTCACCGGTGGTACCGGGTCGCTGGGCGCGGTGCTGGCCCGGCACCTGGTGACCGAGCACGGCATCCGGCATCTGGTGCTGACCAGTCGGCGGGGGCTGGAGGCCGACGGTGCCCGGGAGTTGGTGGCCGAGCTGCACGCGCTCGGCGCCGAGTCGGTGGCGGTGCCGGCCTGCGACGTGACCGACCGGGACGCACTGGCCGCACTGCTCGCCTCCGTGGTCGACGAGCGCCCGCTGACGGCCGTCGTGCACACCGCGGGCGTCCTGGACGACGGGGTGATCGGCGCGCTGACGCCCGAGCGGCTGGCCCGGGTCTTCGCCCCGAAGGTGACCGCCGCCGGCCACCTGGACGAGCTGACCCGCGAACTCGCCCCCGACCTGGCGGCGTTCGTCGTCTACTCCTCCGCCTCCGGCCTGTTCGGCTCCGCCGGCCAGGGCAACTACGCGGCGGCCAACGCCTACCTCGACGGCCTGATGGCCCGGCGCCGGTCGGCCGGCCTGCCGGCGCTCTCGCTCGCCTGGGGCCCGTGGGAGCAGAGCGCCACCGGGATGACCACCGGCGCCGAGGCGGCCGGGCGCACCCGGACGAACCGCCGCGGCGGCATCCTCGCGCTCGGGCCGGCGGAGGGCACCGCGCTGTTCGACGCCGCGCTCGGCGCGGACGAGGCACTGCTGGTGCCGATCAAGCTGGACCTGCGGGCGATCAGGGCCGAGGCCGCGACCGGCGGGGGAGTACCGCCCCTGCTGCGCGGCCAGGTGAGGGCCGGCCGCCAGGTGGCCCGGGCCGCGTCCGGCGACGGCGGCGACGGCCTGGTGCGCCGGCTCACCGGGCTCGCCCGGGCCGACCAGGAGGCCCTGCTGGTGGACCTCCTGCGGGCCCAGGTCGCGCTGGTCCTGGGCCACACCGGACCGGACGGGGTGGTGGCCGGGACGTCCTTCAAGGATGCCGGATTCGACTCGCTCACCTCGGTCGAGCTGCGCAACCGGCTCCGCGAGGCCACCGGCCTCAATCTGTCCGCCACCGTGGTCTTCGACTACCCGACCCCGCTCGCACTGGCCCGCCACGTGCACGGCGAGCTGCTCCCGGACGGCGCGGCGAGCGGCCCGGAAGTGGACGAGGACCGGCTGCGGCACGCCCTGGTCTCCCTCCCGATGGCCCGATTCCGGGAGGCCGGGCTGATGGAAGCCCTGGTCAGGCTGGCCGCACTGGACACCGGCGGACCGGCGGCCGACGCGGCGGACGAGGACGACCGGCCGGGCACGCTCGCCGACCTGGACGTCGACGACCTCGTCCAACTGGCGCTCGGCGGCGACGACGAGGGCCTCGAAAGCTGATGCGGTACAACGTGAATGGGGCAGTGAAGTGAGTACTTCATACGAGAAGCTTGTCGAGGCGCTGCGGAAGTCGCTCGAAGAGGTCGGCTCGCTGAAGAAGCGGAACCGCCAACTCGTCAGCGCCTCCAGCGAGCCTGTGGCGATCGTGGGTATGGCGTGCCGGCTGCCCGGTGGTGTCGACAGCCCGGAGGGGCTGTGGGAGCTGGTCAGCGAGGGCCGGGACGGCGTCTCGGGCTTCCCCTCCGACCGGGGCTGGGACCTCGACGGGCTGTTCGACGAGGACCCGGAGAACCGCGGCACCTCCTACGTGGACCAGGGCGGCTTCCTGCACGAGGCCGGCCTCTTCGACGGGGGCTTCTTCGGGATCTCGCCGCGTGAGGCGCTCGCCATGGACCCGCAGCAGCGGCTGCTGCTGGAGACCTCCTGGGAGGCGCTGGAGCGGGCCGGCATCGACCCGGCCACGCTCAAGGGCAGCGATGTCGGGGTCTTCAACGGGATCATGGGCGTCGACTACTTCGCCGGCGGCAGCGTGCCGCCGGAGCTGGAGGGCTTCACCGGGACGGGCGCGGCCGCCAGCGTGGCGTCCGGCCGGATCTCCTACGTGTTCGGCTTCGAGGGCCCGGCGGTGACGCTCGACACCGCCTGCTCCTCCTCGCTGGTGGCGATCCACCTGGCGGCCCAGGCGCTGCGCCGCGGCGAGTGCTCGATGGCGCTGGCCGGCGGCGCGACCGTGATGGCCACCCCCGGCCTCTTCATCGACTTCTCGCGCCAGCGCGGGCTGGCGGCCGACGGCCGGTGCAAGGCGTACGCGGACGCGGCGGACGGCACCGGCTGGGCCGAGGGCGCGGGCGTGGTCGTGCTGGAGCGGCTCTCCGAGGCGCGGCGCAAGGGGCACCGGGTGCTCGCCGTGGTCCGCGGCAGCGCGGTGAACCAGGACGGCGCGTCGAACGGCCTGACCGCGCCGAACGGTCCCTCGCAGCAGCGGGTGATCCGCAAGGCGCTGGCCAACGCGGGCCTGTCCACCGCCGATGTGGACCTGGTGGAGGGCCACGGCACGGGCACGGTGCTGGGTGACCCGATCGAGGCGCAGGCCCTGCTGGCCACCTACGGTCAGGACCGGCCCGCCGAGCGGCCGTTGCGGCTCGGCTCGCTGAAGTCCAACATCGGCCACACCCAGGCTGCCGCCGGGGTGTCGGGCGTGATCAAGATGGTGCAGGCGCTGCGGCACGGCGTCATGCCGCCCACCCTGCACGTGGACGCGCCGTCCACCCAGGTCGACTGGTCCGCCGGTGCGGTGGAGCTGCTCACCGAGGCGCGGGACTGGCCGGAGACCGGCCGCCCCCGCCGGGCGGCGGTGTCCGGCTTCGGCGTCAGCGGCACCAACGCCCACCTGATCCTGGAGCAGGCCCCCGAGGAGGAGGCGCGGCCGGCGGCCGTGCCCGAGGGCGTCGTCCCGCTGGTGCTGTCGGCCGCCTCGGCCGCCGCCCTGGCGGGCCAGGCCGGGCGGCTGGCCGCCTTCGTCGAGGCGTCCTCCGTCGACGCGCCCGGGGCCGGGGCGCCGGTCGCGGTGGCGGGTGCGCTGCTCGCCCAGCGCGCGGTGCTGGGCGAGCGGGCGGTGCTGGTGGCCGGCTCGCGCGAGGAGGCACTGGCGGGCCTGGCCGCGCTGGCACGTGGCGAGTCCGCGCCCGCCGGGGCGAGCGGCAGCGCGTCCCCGTCCGGCGGTCCGGGGAAGGTGGTCCTGGTCTTCCCGGGGCAGGGTTCGCAGCGGGTCGGGATGGGCCGGGAGCTGGCGGAGCGGTACCCGGTGTTCGCCGAGGCCTTCGACGCTGCGTGTGCGGCGCTGGACGAGCGGTTGGCGGGCTGGGTCGAGCACCCGGTCAAGGACGTGGTGCTGGGCACGGCCGGATCGCTGGACCAGACCGTCTACACCCAGGCCGGGTTGTTCGCCGTGGAGACGGCGTTGTTCCGGCTGATCGAGTCCTGGGGCGTCCGGCCGGACGCGGTCATGGGCCACTCGATCGGTGAGATCACGGCCGCCCATGTGGCCGGGGTGCTCTCGCTCGGCGACGCGGCGGCGGTGGTCGCCGCGCGGGGCCGGCTGATGCAGGCGCTGCCGCCGGGCGGTGCGATGGTGGCGGTGGCCGCGACCGAAGACGAGGTCGCCGAACTCCTCATAGAAGATCTGGACTTGGCGGCGGTGAACGGTCCTTCGTCGGTGGTCCTCTCCGGTGAGGAGGCGGCCGTGCTGAAGGCCGCGGAGCAACTGCGCGAGCAGGGCCGCAAGGTCAAGCAGCTGACCGTCTCGCACGCCTTCCACTCGGCGCTGATGGAGCCGATGCTGGCGGAGTTCGCCACCGTGCTCGCCGACGTCACCTGGGACGAGCCCCGGTTCCCCCTCGTCTCCAACGTCACCGGCCGCGTCGCCGAGCCGGGCCAACTGGCCGATCCCGCCTACTGGGTGGACCATGTCCGCCGCCCGGTCCGGTTCGCCGACGGCATCGCCACGGCGGCCGGTCTCGGTAACGCGGTCTTCGTCGAGCTGGGCCCCGGCGCGGCACTGAGCGGCGTGGTCGCGGAGTCCGCCGGTGAGCGCGCGGTCGCGGTGGCCGCGCTGCGCGACGGCCGCCCCGAGGCGCACACCGTGCTGGCCTCGGTCGCCGAACTCTTCGTCCGCGGCGTCGAGGTGGACTGGGCGAAGACGCTGCCCGCCGGCTTCACGCCCACCCATCTGGAGCTGCCCACCTACGCCTTCGAGCACGAGCACTACTGGCTCCCGGCCACCCCGCTGACCGACGCCACCTCGCTCGGCCAGGGCAAGGCCGACCACCCGCTGCTCGGCGCGGTCGTCCAACTGCCGCAGTCGGACGGCCTGGTGTTCACCTCCCGGCTGTCGCTGCGGACGCACGCCTGGCTCGCCGACCACGCCGTCGGGGGAGTGGTCCTCGTCCCCGGGACCGGTCTGGTGGAGCTGGCCGTGCGGGCCGGCGACGAGGTCGGGTGCGGGGTGCTGGACGAACTCGTCATCGAGGCACCGCTGGTGGTGCCCGAGCACGGCGGCCTGCGGGTCCAGGTCGCCGTCGGCGGACCGGACGAGCGGGGCGCCCGCACGGTGGAGGTGTACTCCTCCCGCGAGGACGCGGTGGACGGCACCGACACCAGGGGGGCCATGGACGCCTGGGTCCGCCACGCCACCGGCACACTGCTGCCGACGACGGCCGGCGCCGCCGAGCCGGAGTTCGACTTCACCGCCTGGCCGCCGCCCGGCGCGCAGCCGGTGGACATCACCGGCGGCTACGACCTGCTCGACCGCGCGGGGTACGCCTACGGCCGGTCGTTCCAGTGCGTGCGCGCGGTCTGGCGGCGCGGCGAGGAGATCTTCGCCGAGGTGGCCCTGCCGGACGAACTGCGCGAGCGGGCCGCCGGGTTCGGCATCCACCCCGGCCTGCTCGACGCCGCCCTGCATTCCAGCATGCTGGACGCGGCGGCCGCGCTGAGCGGCGCCCGGCCGGACGACGCACCGGACGAGGAGCCGGTGGTCCGGCTGCCGTTCGCCTGGAACGGGCTTGTGCTGCACGCGGCCGGGGCCGCCTCGGTCCGGGTGCGGGTCGCCCGGCCGGGGCCGGACGCCCTGTCGCTGGAGGCCGTCGACGACGCCGGCGGGCTCGTCCTGACGCTGGACTCGCTGGTCTCGCGCGCCGTCTCCGCCGAGCAGTTGGAGGCGGCGGCGGGGACGCCGGGCAGCGACGCGCTGTACCGGGTGGAGTGGACCGAGTCGGCCACCCTGCCCGCCGCCCCCACCCCCGGCCCGGTCGCGGCCCGGGTCAGCGCCCCGGCGGACCTGGCGGCACTGTTCGAGGGCGAGGGTGAGGGCACCGGCGAGGGCCAGGGCACCGCCGCCGCGTCGGCGGCGGTGCTGCTGGAGGCCGTCACCGACGGCCCCGGGGACACCCCGCTCGCGCTGACCCGGCGGGTGCTGGAGGTCGTCCGGGCCTGGCTGGCCGGGCCCGCCCCGGCGCAGGCCCGGCTGGTGGTGGCGACCAGGGGCGCGGTGCCCGCCGGTGGCGACGCCGCGGTGACCGACCCGGCCGGCGCCGCCGTCTGGGGTCTGCTCCGGGCGGCGCAGGCGGAGAACCCGGACCGGATCGTGCTGTTCGACGCCGAGGCCGGCACCGACCTCGACGCGGTCCTGACCGCCGTCCTGGCCACCGGTGAACCGCAGGTCGCCCTGCGCGGTGCGGCCCTGTCCGTGCCGCGCCTCGCCCGGGCCGGTACCGCCCGGGGCACCGAGCCGGTGCTGGACCGGGCGGGGACGGTGCTGGTCACCGGTGGTACCGGGTCGCTGGGTGCGGTGCTGGCCCGGCACCTGGTGACCGAGCACGGGATCCGGCATCTGGTGCTGACCAGCCGGCGGGGCCTGGAGGCCGAGGGCGCCCGGGAGTTGGTGGCCGAGCTGCACGCGCTCGGCGCCGAGTCGGTGGCGGTGCCGGCCTGCGACGTGACCGACCGCGACGCGGTGGCGGAGCTGCTGACCGCCGCCCGGCGCGACGGGCACCGGCTGACCGCCGTGGTCCACGCGGCGGGCGTCTTCGACGGCGGTGTGATCGGCGAGATCGACCCGGAGCGACTGGCGCGCGTCTTCGCACCGAAGGTGACGGCGACCCGGCACCTGGACGAGCTGACCCGTGAACTCGCCCCGGACCTGGACGTGTTCATCACGTACTCCTCCGTCTCGGCGGTTTTCCTGGGCGCGGGCACCGGCGCCTACGCGGCGGCGAACGCCTACCTGGACGGGCTGATGGCCCGGCGCCGGGCGGACGGCCTGCCCGCGTTGTCGCTGGCCTGGGGCCCGTGGGCGCAGAGCGACGGCATGGGCGCCGACCTGGACGAGCTGTCCCGGAGCCGGATGAACCGGCGCGGCGGCGCCCAGCCGCTGACGCCGGCGGAGGGCATGGAGCTCTTCGACACCGCGCTGCACAGTGACCGGGCGCTGCTCGTACCGGTCAAGCTGGACCTGCGGGCCCTGCGCACGGCCGCCACGGCCGGCGCCGGGGTGCCGTCCCTGCTGCTGGGCCTGGTCCGCCCCGGCCGGCAGTCGGCGCGGGCCGCCGCGACCGGCGCCGGCGGCGGACTCGCCGGCCGGCTGGCCGGGCTGGCCGCGGCCGAGCGCGAGGCGCTGCTGCTGGAGCTGGTCCGGACGCACGTCGCGTCGGTGCTCGGCCACGCGGGCGCGGCGAAGGTCGCGGCGGAGCGGGCCTTCAAGGACGCCGGCTTCGACTCGCTGACCTCCGTCGAGCTGCGCAACCGGCTGCGCGAGGCCACCGGCCTCAACCTGCCCGCCACGGCCGTCTTCGACTACCCCACCCCGCTCGCCCTGGCCCGCTACCTGGACGGCGAGTTCGACGGCACGGCGGTCGCGGCGGGCCCGGTGGTACCGGCGGCAGTTGTGCACGATCCGGCCGATCCGGTGGCGATCGTCGGCATGGCCTGCCGGCTGCCCGGCGGGGTGGCCACCCCGGAGGACCTGTGGCGGCTGGTCACCGAGGGGCGGGACGGCGTGTCGCTGTTCCCCTCGGACCGGGGCTGGGGCCTGGACGAGCTGTTCGACGCCGACCCGGAGAGCGAGGGCACCTCCTACGTCAGCCAGGGCGGCTTCCTGCACGAGGCACCGCTGTTCGACCCGGCCTTCTTCGGGATCTCGCCGCGTGAGGCGCTGGCGATGGACCCGCAGCAGCGGCTGCTGCTGGAGACCTCCTGGGAGGCGATGGAACGGGCCGGCATCGACCCGGGCTCGCTGAAGGGCACCGAGGTCGGGGTGTTCAACGGCATCATGGGCGTCGACTACTACGCCGGTGGCAGCGTGCCGCCGGAGCTGGGCGGCTTCGCGCTGACCGGCGCCGGCGCCAGTGTGGCCTCGGGCCGGGTGTCCTACGTGTTCGGCTTCGAGGGCCCGGCGGTCACCGTGGACACGGCCTGCTCCTCGTCGCTGGTGGCGATCCACCTGGCCGCCCAGGCGCTGCGCCAGGGCGAGTGCTCGCTGGCCCTGGCCGGCGGTTCGACGGTGATGTCCAGCCCGAGCATGTTCATGGAGTTCTCGCGGCAGAAGGCGCTGGCGACGGACGGCCGCTGCAAGTCCTACGCGGACGCCGCCGACGGCACCGGCTGGGCCGAGGGCGCCGGTGTGGTGGTGCTGGAGCGGCTCTCCGAGGCCCGCCGCAACGGCCACCCGGTGCTCGCGGTGCTGCGCGGGTCCGCGGTGAACCAGGACGGCGCGTCCAACGGTCTGACCGCGCCGAACGGCCCCTCCCAGCAGCGGGTGATCCGCAAGGCGCTGGCGGCGGCCGGGCTGTCGACGGCCGATGTGGACCTGGTCGAGGGCCACGGCACGGGCACCGTCCTGGGGGACCCGATCGAGGCGCAGGCGCTGCTGGCCACCTACGGTCGCGGCCGTGACCCGGAGCGCCCGCTCTGGCTGGGCTCGCTGAAGTCCAACATCGGCCACGCCCAGGCGGCGGCGGGTGTCTCGGGTGTGATCAAGATGGTGCAGGCGCTGCGGCACGGCGTGATGCCCGCGACCCTGCACGTGGACGCGCCCTCCTCGCAGGTGGACTGGACGGCGGGCGCCGTGGAGCTGCTGACCGAGGCGCGGGAGTGGCCCGAGGTGGACCGGCCGCGCCGGGCCGGGGTCTCCTCCTTCGGCCTGAGCGGGACCAACGCGCACGTGATCCTGGAGCAGGCCCCCGAGGAGCAGCCGGCCGAGGCCGGGCCCGCCCCCGACGCCGTGGTGCCGCTGGTGGTCTCGGCGAAGAGCGCCGCCTCGCTGGCGGCCCAGGGCGGGCGGCTGACGGAGCTCGCCGGGGCGACCGCCCCGGCGGCGCTGGCCGGTGCGCTGCTCTCCCGGCGGGCACTGCTCTCCGAGCGCGCGGTGGTGGTGGCCGGGTCCCCGGCGGAGGCGTCGGCCGGGCTGGCCGCGCTGGCCCGGGGCGAGTCCGCCGCCGGGCTGGTGACGGGCACCGCGGGCACGGTGGGCAAGCTCGTCCTGGTCTTCCCCGGCCAGGGGGCGCAGTGGGCCGGGATGGGCCGCGAACTGCTGGACACCTCACCGGTGTTCGCCGAGCGCATCGCCGAGTGCGCCCGGGCGCTCGGCCCCTGGGTGGACTGGTCGCTGGAGGACGTGCTGCGCGGCGAGGCGCCGGCCGAGGTCCTGGACCGGGCCGATGTGGTGCAGCCCGCGAGCTTCGCGGTGATGGTCGGGCTGGCCGCCGTCTGGGCGTCGGTGGGGGTGATCCCGGACGCGGTGCTGGGGCACTCGCAGGGCGAGATCGCGGCGGCCTGCGTGGCCGGTGCGCTCTCCCTGGAGGACGCGGCCCGGATCGTCGCGGTGCGCAGCCGGGTGATCGCCGGTCAGCTGGCCGGGCTCGGCGGGATGGCCTCGGTGGCGCTCTCCGAGGCCGAGGCGCTGGCCCGGTTGGAGCGCTGGGCGGGCCGGCTGGAGGTCGCGGTGGTCAACGGCCCCGCGTCGGTGGTGGTCGCCGGTGACCTCGACGTGCTGGACGAGGCCGTCGAGGTGCTGGCCGCCGACGGGGTACGGGTGCGCCGGGTCGCGGTGGACTTCGCCTCCCACACCTGGCACGCCGAGGCCCTGGAGGAGGTCCTGGCGGAGGCGTTCGCGGACATCCGCGGCCGGGCGCCGCTGGTCCCGCTCTTCTCGACGGTGACCGGTGAGTGGGTCCGCGAGGCCGGCGTGATCGACGGCGGCTACGTGTACCGCAACCTGCGGAGCCAGGTCCGCTTCGGCCCGGCGGTCGCCGCGCTGCTCGCCGAGGACCACACGGTGTTCGTGGAGGCCAGTACCCACCCGGTGCTGGCCCAGCCGATCACCGAGGTCGCCGACGGGGCCGGGGTCGAGGTCCTGGTGTCCGGTTCGCTGCGGCGGGACGAGGGCGGCCCGCGCCGCCTGCTGGCTTCGATGGCCGAACTCTTCGTCCGCGGTGTGGCGGTGGACTGGACGGGCGTGCTGCCCGACGCGGCCGGTGGCGCCGAGGTGGACCTGCCGACCTACGCCTTCGACCACCAGCACTACTGGCTCCCGATGACCGCGGCGGCCACCGACGCGACCTCGCTGGGCCTGGCGGGGGTTGACCACCCGCTGCTCGGCGCGGTGGTGGAGGTGCCGGAGACCGGCGGGGTGCTGTGCACCTCCCGGCTCTCCCTGCGCACCCATCCCTGGCTGGCCGACCACGCGGTCGGCGACGTCGTGCTGGTGCCCGGGACGGGCCTGGTGGAGCTGGCCGTCCGCGCCGGTGACGAGGTCGGCTGCGGCACGCTGGACGAGCTGGTGATCGAGGCCCCGCTGATCCTGCCCGAGCAGGGCGGCGTCCGGGTGCAGGTCACCGTCGGCGGTCCGGACGAGGGCGGTGCCCGCACGGTCGCCGTGTACTCGACCCGCGAGGAGGCCGTCGGCGACCCGTGGACCCGGCACGCCACCGGTGTCCTGACGGCCACGGCCCGGGCGGCCGGGTCCCGGTTCGACTTCAGCGCCTGGCCGCCGCCCGGCGCGGAGCGGGTGGAGATCGGCCCCGAGGAGTTCTACGCCGGTCTGCTGGAGCACAACTACGTCTACGGGCCGGTGTTCCGGGGCCTGCGGGCGGCCTGGCGGCGCGGTGACGAGGTCTTCGCCGAGATCGCCCTGCCGGAGGACCACCGGGGCAGCGCCGCCGGGTTCGGCATCCACCCGGCGCTGCTGGACGCGGCCCTGCACGCGAAGGCCTTCCTGAGCACGGGCGACCACCGGACGATGCTGCCGTTCGCCTGGAACGGCCTGGTCCTGCACGCCGCGGGCGCCTCGTCGCTGCGGGTGCGGGTCGCCCAGCCGGCGCCCGACGCGCTCTCGCTGGAGGCGGTCGACGAGGCCGGCGGCGCCGTCCTGACGGCCGACTCGCTGGTGTTCCGCCCGGTGTCCGCCGAGCAGTTGGGCGCGGCGGCGGGCCGCGCGGGCGGCGACTCGCTGTTCCGGGTGGACTGGACGGAGGTGCTCCCGGACGGGGCCGCCGGCTCGCCGTCCTGGGTACGGCTGTCCACCGCCGAGGAGGTGGCCACCCTCGCGGAGGACGCGCTCTCCGGGGCGGCCGTCCCGGAGACCGCGATCCTGGAGGCGGTCACCGGCGGCGACGCGGACACCCCGCTGGACGTGACGGACCGGGTGCTGGAGGTCGTCCAGACCTGGCTGGCCGGCGCCGGGCTGGAGGAGACCCGGCTGGTGGTGGTGACCAGGGGCGCGGTGCCCGCCGGCGGCGACGCCACGGTGACGGACCCGGCCGGCGCCGCCGTCTGGGGTCTGGTCCGGGCGGCGCAGGCGGAGAACCCGGACCGGATCGTGCTGCTGGACACCGACGCGTCCGACCTGTCGGAGGTCGAGCCGCTGCTGGGGCCGGTGCTGGCCGTCGGCGAGCCGCAGGTCGCGGTGCGCGGCGCGACGCTCCACGTGCCCCGGCTCGCCCGGGCCGGCGCCGTCGACCGGGCGGAGCCGGTGCTGGACCGGGTGGGGACGGTGCTGGTCACCGGTGGTACCGGGTCGCTGGGTGCGGTGCTGGCCCGGCACCTGGTGACCGAGCACGGGATCCGGCATCTGGTGCTGACCAGCCGGCGGGGCCTGGAGGCCGAGGGCGCGCGGGAGTTGGTGGCCGAGCTGCACGCGCTGGGCGCCGAGTCGGTGGCGGTGCCGGCCTGTGACGTGACCGACCGGGACGCGGTGGCGGAGCTGCTCGCCGCCGTCCAGCGCGACGGCCGCCGGCTGACCGCGGTACTGCACGCCGCGGGCCTGTTCGACGCGGGCGTGATCGGCGAGGTCGACCGGGAGCGGCTGGAGCGGGTGTTCGCGGCCAAGGTGACCGCGACCCGGCACCTGGACGAGCTGACCCGCGAACTGGCCCCGGAGTTGGACGCGTTCGTGGTCTACTCGTCGGTGTCGGCGGTGTTCCTTGGCGCGGGCACCGGCGCCTACGCGGCGGCGAACGCCTACATGGACGGGCTGATGGCCCGGCGCCGGGCGGCCGGTCTGCCGGCGCTGTCGCTGGCCTGGGGCCTGTGGGAGCAGGAGACCGGCATGGCGGCCGGCACCGACGACCTCACCCGCAGCCGGCTGAACCGGCGCGGCGGTCTGCTGGGCATGACCCCGGCCGAGGGCATGGAGCTGTTCGACACCGCGCTGCGCGGTGACCGGGCGCTGCTGGTGCCGGCCAAGCTGGACCTGCGTGCGCTGCGCGCCGACGCCGCGGCCGGGCGCGAGGCACCGCCGCTGCTGCGCGGGCTGGTGCGCGCGAGCCGGCAGCTGGCCCGGGCCGCGGTCTCGGGGGACGAGCGGCGCAAGCTGGCCGAGCGGCTGGCCGGGCTGCCCGGCGCGGAGCGCGCGGAGCTCCTGCTGGACGTGGTCCGGGCCCAGGTCGCCGTCGTCCTCGGCTACAGCGCGTCCCACCACATCGACGTGGACCAGGGCCTGTTCGAGATCGGCTTCGACTCGCTGACCGCGCTCGAACTGCGCAACCGGCTGGGCGAACTGATGGGGGCGAAGCTCTCGGCCGGTCTTGTTTTCGATCACCCGACGCCGGGGATGATTGTCGCGCACATGCAAGAGCGCATGTTCGGCGAGGGCACGGGGGGTGTCGCGGCCATCTCGGTCTGAGCCGCCACGGCCGGGCCCCTGCCGCAGCCCCGGAGCGGCCCGGCGAGCGGCCCGGCCGACAAGCCGATGAACGACCCCGATGAACGACCCGACGAACGCCCCACTGAACGGCTCCGAACGAGCGGCCCCGATCCGGCTCGCGGACAAGAGAGGAGATGACGACGTGTTCGACGCGGACGCCTACCTCCGGCGCATCGGTTGCGCCGGGCAGACGCGCGTGGACATCGAGACGCTGCGCACCCTGCACAAGCGGCATCTCATGGCGATCCCGTACAACATCGCCGCCCAAGACTTCACCGACGGCATCAACCTCGTCGACCTCGACGAGGACGCCGTGTTCGAGACGGCCGTCGTCGAGGGACGGGGCGGTACCTGCTTCCAGCTGAACCGGCTGTTCTTCCGGCTGCTCGGCACCCTCGGCTACGAGGTCTCCCTGATGGCGGCCAGTACCGCCGAGGGCAGGGAGAACTTCGGCACCGAGATCGAGCACATGTTCGTCCGGGTGGCGCTGGACGGCGCCGAGTGGCTGGTCGACGTGGGCTACCCGGGGCCGTCCTACCTCGAACCGCTGCTCGTCACCGACGCGGTGCAGACCCAGTACGGCTGCCAGTACCGGCTGGTGGACCGGGGCGACGGTGAGACGGCGCTGCAGCGCCGGGGGCGGGTGACCCGCTGGAGCGTGGTCTACACCTTCAAGCTGCTGCCCCGGCGGTGGAGCGACTGGAAGGCACTGGAGGACCGCGCCCGGGAGAACCCGGCGCCGCCCCCCGAGGGGGACATGCAGGGCGTCCTCTACGGCCGGGCGTTCGAGGACGGCCAGGCCGTCCTGAAGGGCCGCCGGCACCTGACGGTCCGGGACGGACGGGAGCGGGTGCGCACCGTCGTCGACGACGACGAGCACCGCGTGCTCGTCGGCGCGATCGTGTCCGGGGACCTCCCCTGACCGGCGGGAACACCGCCGGGAGAACCCGCGGGAACACCGGCGGCAGCACTCCCGGCAGCACCATTCGCAGACGATGTACGACAATTCTGGAAGGGAATCCAATGGCGAAGAACTCGGCCGATGTGGTTGTCATCGGCGGCGGCCCGGCCGGCGCGGTCAGCGCCTTTGTCCTGGCCAAGCAGGGTCATTCCGTGGTGCTCCTGGAGCGCGACGAGTTTCCGCGCTTCCACATCGGTGAGTCCCTGCTGCCCTACATGATGGGGCTTTTCGACCGGATCGGCCTGCGCGAGGCGCTGGAATCCCGCGGATACGTCCCGAAGTTCGGCGGCGAATTCATCGACCCGACGGAGAAGAAGTTCTTCTCGGGCGTCTTCCGCGCGGACTTCAGCAAGCAGGGCGAGGGGCGCTTCGACCGCGCCTTCCAGGTCGAGCGGGCCCGGTTCGACGCGATGCTCGTCGAGGAGGCGGCCAAGGCGGGCGCCGAGGTCCACCTGGGCGCCGGCGTCAAGGAACTGCTGATGGAGGGCGACCGGATGGTCGGCGTCAGCTACGAGAAGGACGGCGAGGAGCACGAGGTCCGGGCGACCTACGTGATCGACGCCAGCGGCCGGTCCGGGCGGATCGCCAACAAGTTCGGGCTCCGCAAGACGCTGGAGAAGCTCCGGATGGTCGGGGTGTTCCGGCACTACGAGGGCCTCGACGAGAAGCACAACCTCGGGGCCGAGGGCGACATCCAGGTCGGCGCGCACAACGACGGCTGGGTGTGGGCGATCCCGATCTCCAAGGAGGTCATCAGCGTCGGCACCGTCATGCCGCGCGACACCTTCCGGGCGGCGGGCTCGCCGGAGGCGGCGTTCGACGAGCACCTGAACCGGGTGCCGCGGATCACCGCGCGGCTCACCGGCACCCGGCCGAGCATGGACCTCAAGATCGAGACCGACTACTGCTACCACGCGGACACCGTCACCGGCCCCGGCTGGGTGATGGTCGGCGACGCGGGCTGCTTCGGCGACCCGATGTTCTCCGGCGGCGTGCTGGTCGCGACCGCCACCGCCACCCGCGCCGCCGAGACCCTCGACGCGGCGCTGAAGTCCCCGGCGGACGCCGACGCGCTGATCGAGGAGTACTCGAACTACTTCAAGACCGGGTACGACACCTACATCCGGCTGATCCACGCCTTCTACGACGGCGAGCTGGTCTCGGTGGCCGCCGACGCCGGCCGGACCACCTCCCGCGACGCGCTGGAGCGCTACCTGATCCGGCTGATCGGCGGCGACTTCTGGAGCGAGCACAACGCCGTCGCCCAGGAGATGCGCCGGCGCCCGGAGTGGGACACCTTCGCGCCGTTCCAGCGGGTCTTCGGCTGCCCGTCCTACCCGCAGCTCGACGAGCACGACCGCAAGGAGCGGGCCGAGGCCCGCATCCTGCGGGTGACCACCGGCCAGTAACGGCCGGGCACGTCCAGCGCACGCCCGGGATCCCGGCGGCCGACCGCCGCCGGGGCCCCGGGCGCGGATCCGGGCCCGGGCGGCACCGGAGCAGGGGCCCCACCGCGGGCGCACCACCGAAGAGTCGGCGTTCGACGTTCTACAGGACAGGTTGAAGCGGCGTGAGAGAACAAGTTCCGGTGTGCATCGGCGACCGTTCGTACGACGTGCTCATCGGCCCGGGAGTGCGCTCCTCGCTGGCCGAGGTGATCCGGGGGCTCGGTGCCCGGCGGGTGGCGGTGGTGTCGGCGCGCCCCGCCCAGTGGGTGCCCGACACCGGTGTCGAGACCCTGCTGCTGCCCGCCCGGGACGGCGAGCCGGACAAGAACCTCGCCACCGTCGAGGCGCTCTGCGCGGAGTTCGTGCGGTTCGGGCTGACCCGCTCCGACGCCGTGGTCTCCTGCGGCGGCGGCACCACCACCGACGTGGTCGGCCTGGCGGCGGCCCTCTACCACCGCGGGGTGCCCGTCGTGCACCTGCCGACCACGCTGCTGGCCCAGGTGGACGCCAGCGTCGGCGGCAAGACGGCGGTCAACCTGCCGTCCGGCAAGAACCTGGTGGGCGCCTACTGGCAGCCCGCCGCGGTGCTCTGCGACACCGACTACCTGGCGACGCTGCCGCACCGCGAGATGCTCAACGGCCTCGGCGAGATCGCCCGGTGCCACTTCATCGGCGCCGGCGACCTGCGCCCGCTGGCCCTGGCGGACCGGATCGCCGCCAGCGTGACGCTCAAGGCCGGCATCGTCTCGGCCGACGAACGCGACACCGGACCGCGGCACCTGCTCAACTACGGCCACACCCTGGGCCACGCCCTGGAGGTGGCCACCGACTTCGCGCTGCGCCACGGCGAGGCGGTCGCCGTCGGCACGGTCTTCGCGGGCCTGCTCGCGGGCGTCCTGGACCGGATCGACCCCGCCCGGGTGGACGAGCACCGGGCGGTCGTCGCCTCCTACGGCCTGCCCGGCGCGCTGCCCGAGGGCGTGCGGCCGGGCGAACTGGTCGAGCTGATGCGGCGGGACAAGAAGGCCCTGAGCGGGCTGGCCTTCGTCCTGGACGGCCCGGCGGGCGCGGAACTGGTCCACGACGTGCCCGAGCGGGCCGTCCTGGAGGCCATGGCGCGGATGCCGCGCCGGCCGCTCGCCCGGCTCGTCGGGCACGGCGCCGACGGGCCCGCCGGGACGGGGGCGGCGGTGTCATGAGGTACTCACCACGGCGGCCGCCCGGCGGCCCGCCGGCCGCGCGGACCGGCCCGGCGCAGCGGCTGCTCGCCGACCG
>NZ_JBEPAA010000092.1:0-28593 GCF_040298365.1 Kitasatospora sp. NPDC001603 | reverse complement strand
GTCATTTTTACTGATACGTCCACCACCGCGATCTACTCTGCCTGGACTACACTCTGTCCCTCCACGCCGCTCTTCCGATCTCCTGCGCGGCGCCGCGGCCCCGCCCGCGCCACCCGCCGCCGGCCCGCCCGCCGGCGGGGTCGCGTACGAGCGCACCCAGCTGGCGGGAGCGATCGACCCGGCGCTGCTGGGCGGTGCCCCGGCCGATCCCGGTACCCCGCCGTCCGGCGGCCCGGCCGTGCCGCCCCCGCCCGGCCCCGGCGCGGCCGGCTACGGCTATCCCGGCGCGGCCTCGCCGGCCGCCCCGGCTCCCGCCCCGGCCGCCGCCCCTGCGCCGGTCCCCGGTCCGCCGCAGGGCGCCCCGGTGCCGCCCGGTGTGCCGGCCGTCGGCCCCGGCTACTTCGCCGCGCTCAGCTACCGCGGCCCGGACGGCTCGGAGCAGAAGCTGCTGCACCGCAGCGAGCCCGGCACCCCGCACCCGGAGTGGAAGATCCTCCAGGACCTGCGCCGGCTGAACGTCCCGCCGGAGCAGGTTCTGGAGCTCTACACCGAGCTGGAGTCCTGCGACCTGCCGGGCGGCTACTGCAACCGGATGATCGCCGCCTCCTGGCCGAACGTCCGGCTCACCCACACCGCCGACTACGGCCGGGACCACCACTCCCGGCAGGCCGGCATGGCCCAGCTGCTGGACCACCTGGACGAGCTGCACCAGCTGGCCTCCGGCGCCCAGCGGGTCCGCCCGTTCCGGGTGCCCCCGCCCGCCCCGGGCAGCGTCCCGGTGCTGCCGCCGATCGCACCGCAGCAGCTCGGCCAGGAGGTGAGCCAGGCCTTCGGCCCGAACGTGTTCCACTTCGAGCAGCGCGCCGTCTCCCGCCAGGGCGTGCCCGAGCCGGTGGCGCAGACCCTGATGTGGGGGGGCCTGCCGCGCGAGTTCGGACCCTTCTTCTGGGCGCAGGCCCAGGAGGGCCGCCCGATCCCGACGCTCGCCGAGCTGGCCGCCGAGCGCGGACTGACCGGCGGCCCGGACTTCGGCGGCTACCTGGTGCTCGGCAACGACTACGGCCGCCAGCTCTGCGTGCAGTACGGCACCGCGCACGTGGTCGCGGTGGACATCGACGGAACCGGCGAGCCGCCCCGGTTCGTCAACAGTGGTGTACCGGAGTTCGTTCGCGCCCTGGCCCTGCTGGGCCGGATGTGGCGGCTGCGGTACGGGCTGACCCCGGACCAGGCCGGTCGCTGGACGACCGACTTCCAGGCTCAGCTCGCCGCGATCGACCCCGCGGCCCTGCAGTCGGCGGACACCTGGTGGGCCGTCCTCCTGGAGCAGTTCTGGGACGGCCTGCTGTAGCGGGCCGACGCGGATCCGCGCAGGTGGAAGGGGTCGTTCCGGTGTCCGGAACGACCCCTTCGGCGTGCCGTCGCGGCTCTGCCTCGTTGGGGTTTCGCCCTGATCTGCGCAAAATAGGTCAAGAGGATGGGTCTATTCGTCCATTCCTCGCCGCGTTCCGATCCGTACGGCGTCCGATTCCGGACCGCCTCCCGGATCCGGTTCCGGATCCGTCCGTTCCGTCCGATCATGGGCTCCGCAGCCCGCGACACGAGGGGAAGAGCCCATGAGCGATGCCGTCCCCCAGCACGGCTTCACCGCTGCCCGGCGCGGTTACGCGCCCGAGCAGGTCGACCGAGCCCTGACCGTTTTCACCGCCCAACGGGACGAGGCGTGGGAACGGCTGAGCGTGCTGGGCGCCGGAATCCGGGAGATGGAGCGGCGGCTGGCCGAGATCCGGCAGGCCGCCGCCGACGCTCCGGACCCGGACTACCAGGTGCTCAGCGAGCAGGCCGCCGGACTGGCCACGATGGCCGCGAACGAGGCCCGGGCGGTCCGGGAGGCCGCCGAGCGGTTCGCCGAGGACCTCCGCGACGAGGTCTACGAGGCCGGTCAGGCGCTCGGCCAGGCCGCCAAGGAGTACGCCGCCACCACCCGCGCCGAGGCCGACCAGGCCGCCCGGCGCACCGAGGAGCGGACCCGCGCCGAGGCCGAGGCGATCCGGGCCGAGGCCGACCGCGAGAGCCGGGCCGTGCGGGACGCCGCCACCGGCCACGCCGCCAAGGTGCGGGTCGCCGCGGCCGAGGCCTCCGAGCTGGCCGAGGCCAAGCTCGCCGAGCTGCGCCGGGAGGCCGACGAGACGTTCGCGGCGGCCGAGGCCCGGGCCGACGCCGAGGACGCCCAGATCTCGGCGACCGCGGAGCGCCGGGTCAAGGAGGCCGAGCAGTACCGGGAGACCGTGCTCGGGCAGATCAAGCAGTCCGACGCCGAGGCGCAGGCCCGGGCGGACCAGCTGATCGAGCAGGCCCGGCGCGAGGCCGAGCGGATCAACGCGGAGAGCGAGCGCGAGCAGCGCGAGTTCGCCGCCCGGCAGGAGACGGTGCAGCAGCACCTGGACCACATCAAGGGCACCCTCGCCTCGCTCACCGGCGCGGCGGTGGGCGCGATCGAGCCCGACCTGGCGGCCGAGACCCCGGCCGGGCCCGCGCCGGCGGTCGACTCCGAGGCGGACACCGGCGAGATCGCGGTGGCGAACCTGCGCAAGACCGTCGCGGTGGGCGGCGGGCAGCGGGCCGTCACCGAGGCGGCCACCGCGGTACTGCCGGTCACTCCCGGCCCGGCGGGTCCCTTCGACGCCGCTCCCGAGGACGCCGCTACCGACGATGCTGCCCCGGCTGCGGACTCCGCTCCGGCCGTCGCCACCGGACCGGTCAGCCCCGGACCGGTCGCGCCCGGTCCGGTGGCGCCCGCCGCCCCGGCGGGGGTGCCGCCCCGGCCGAGCACGCCGCCGAGCACGCCGAGCACGCCGCCGAGCGGGTCGGCCGCGACCGCGGACGACGAGGCGGCCGACGCGCCGGGCCGGCCCGCCGAGGACGAGACCCGGATCATTCCGAAGATCGTGATCGTCGACGACGGCAGCGACTACGCCACCCCGAACACGGTGGGCCTCAACCGGCGGCGCTGAGGCACCGCGAGCGCCGGTCCCGGCACCGGGTGGCCCGGCGGCTCGTGACCCCGCGAGGGCCTCACGAGCCGCCGGCCACCAGCCGGGTGAGTTTCGCGTCCTGGGCCCTGACCGCCTCCTGCTGGGCGGTCAGGGCCTGCGCGTTCCGGTCGATCTGCTGCCGCTGGTAGCCGGCCAGCACGGCGAACCAGATCCCCGCCAGATTGCTCCGGGCCGTGCAGTCGGCGTCGGCGCGGGCCGTCGCCAGCTCGCCCGCGGTGATCTCCGCGACCGCCCGGTACCGCTCCGGCAGGGCCGCCGGGTCGTCGACCCGGAAGCCGGCGGCGGCCATGCAGGTGGACCACTCGCCGGTCGCCGCGGCCACCCGGGCGTCGCGGCCGGTCGCCCCGATCGATTCGTCGAAGAGCCGGCCGACCAGCTCGGCCCCGGGCCCCGGCGGCGAGCCGATCCGTTCCGCCGCCTGCCGGTCGCAGTCGACCCGGGCCGCGTCGTAGGCCTCGGCCGGGCCGGCCGCCGGCGCGACGGGCCGGGGCAGCGCCCGCTTCGGGGGGTGGAACCCCTGGACGGCGGCGGCCTCGGCCCCGAGGTACCCCCAGGCGCCGGCCGGCAGGGCCGTCGCGTTGTCCGGGGCCTGCGCCGCCTGGAGGCCGTCGCCGCCGAAACCGGTGAATCCGGCCCGCTGCATGCAGGAGACGACCAGCATATTCCTGGCCTGAATCTCTTTCACGGCCACCTGGTCATTGGCCTGATAAGCGGAAAGCGGCAGTCCGGTCATTCCGGCGCGGCCGGATTCCGGGGGTTCAGGGGTGCCGATCGCGGGGGGCGTCGGCGCGGATTTCACCGAGTTCCCCCCGGTATCCTCGGCGCAGCCTGCGGAAATGGCCGACAGTACGGCCGCCAGGGTGATGGCGGCGAATCGTCCGAAATGTGGTGGACGTGCCAATCGTCTGCTCCGATCCTCGGGCACGGCAAGCTTGTTCGGACCCTAGCGCATTCCGCTCGACCCCGGCCCGGCGGCCCGTCCCGGAGGTTTCGGCTTGGCCGGAAAACAGCTGTTCGGCGACAGGCCCCCATGTAAATCTCTGGAGTCGCAACCGCCGTCGATGGAGGGGTTTCATGATTCGCCGCACAAATCCCGCAAATCCCCGCAGGGATCGCCGCACCGGAAATGTCCTGGCCCGCCGGATCGGTGCCCTCGCCGTTCTCACCGCCGCTGCCGCCGCACTGCTGCCGACGACCGGCGCGAACGCGGTGAGCCAGGTCGAATGCGGAAACCGCACCGATTTCGCGAAGGTGTACAACTACGGCTACAGCGGCCGGCTCTGCTTCGCGAATGACGGCTGGATGTCCGTCCGGGTCTACAACGTGGACCGGATCGACGCGGGCAACAACCGGGTCATCACCTATCTGGGGGGTGGCCTCGGCTCCTGGACCGTCTTCAACTGGGAGCAGTACGACTTCAACGGCAACCAGGGCCACCAGGTGACGATGTACGACATCAACCTGTCCCGCTGGTAGTCACCGGGAGCCGGGGCGGGCCGGATCCCTTGTGCGGTGCCGGGCGGGTGCGGACGCCCGGCACCGCGTTCGCGCGGGCCGGCCGGCCCTACAGCACCTCGACCGTCGCGCCCGAGAGCCGGCGGCGGCAGTCCAGCACGTACCGGGCGTGCGCGGTGACGGCCTCGTAGTCGAACTCGTCGTGGTCGGCGAGCAGCACCACCGCGTCGGCCCCGGCCAGCTCCTCCGGAGTCGCCTCGACCCGGCGGACGGCGGCGAACGGGTCGCCGTGCGGGTCCAGCTCGGCCGCCCGCTGCCCGGGGATCACCGGCTCGGGGACGTGCACCCCGACGACCACGTGCGGGTCGGCGGCCCGGACCTCGGCGCCCATCCGGGTCAGCAGCTCGGCGACCCGGGCGGCCGGGGTCTCCCGGGCGTCGCCGGTGTTCTTCTTGTAGGCGAGCCCGAGCAGCAGCACCCGGGAGCCCTTGACCGAGCGCTGCCGCTCGTTCAGCGCCTCGGCGAGCCGGCGCACCACGTAGTCGGGCATGTGGCTGTTCACGTCGTTGGCCAGCTCGACGAAGCGGAACGACTGGCCGAGCGCCCGCTCCACCCGCCAGGACAGGTAGGAGGGGTCGATCGGCAGGCAGTGCCCGCCGACCCCCGGCCCGGGGGTGAAGCGCAGATAGCCGAACGGCTTGGTGGAGGCGGCGTCGATCGCCTCCCAGACGTCGATGCCGAGGTCGTGGGCGAACATCGCCAGCTCGTTGACCAGCGCGATGTTCACATGGCGGAAGGTGTTCTCCAGCAGCTTGGTCAGCTCGGCCTCCTTGCAGGAGGAGACCGGGACGGTTCGCTCGACCAGCCGCCCGTAGAAGCCGTCGACCGCCGCCAGCGCCGCCGGGTCGATGCCGGAGACCACTTTCGGGGTGTTCTCCAGTCGCCAGGTCGGATTGCCCGGGTCGATCCGCTCGGGGCTGTAGCCGAGGTGGAAGTCCCGGCCGGCGGTCAGACCGGACCCCTCCTCCAGCAGGGGCGCGAGCAGCTCCTCGGTGGTGCCCGGGTAGGTGGTGGACTCCAGCACGACGGTGGCGCCCGGGCGCAGGTGCTGGGCGAGCAGCCGGGCCGAGGCCTCGATGTAGGAGAGGTCCGGCACCCCGTCGCGCAGCGGCGTCGGGACCGTGATCACCGCGATGTCGAAGCCGGCCACGTCGGCCGGCTCGGCGGACGGCAGATAGCTGCCGTTCTCCAGCAGCGGCCGCAGCCGGGGGGCCGGGATGTCCTCGACGTAGGACTCGCCGACGGCCAGCCGTTTGATCCGGCGCTCGTCCACGTCGTAGCCGACCACCTGATAGCCGACTTCGGCCGCCCGGACCGCCAGCGGCAGCCCCACATACCCCTGACCTGCGATGACAACGCGCATGACGAAGAACCCCCTCCATCGCGACGCCCCCTGGTCCCCTCCGGGGCATCCCCACACGGCCTTCACCACAGGGTAGGGAGCGGCGCCGGGCCGCGTGGCCTTTCGGCGAAGTGGGCGGAGCCGTGCCGCGCGGGCGGGCGGCGGCCGTTCAGGTGGTGGTGGCCGGGGTGGTGGTCCGGTGGGTGGTGGCCGGGGGCGCGGTGCGGCGGGGAGCGTGGCCGGGGTGCGCGGTGCGGCGAGGGCGCGGAAGGGGGTGCGCGGTGCGGCGAGGGCGCGGAAGGGGGGTGCGCGGCGGGGGACGGGCGCGCGGAGCGGGTGCCCGCGCACCACGAAAGAGGCCGAGACCCGTGGCGCCCTCCAGGAAAGGGCGCCACGGTTCCCGGCGCTTGGGCGGGCGCCCCCACCCAGGGTCGCCCGGCCTCGCACCCCCGACCCCCATCGGGTGTGCGACTGTGCCTTCCGCAGCCATCCCCCACGGTTGGGTGCGGCGGGCACAGTCACCATGGTGCGCGATCTCCATGGACGGCCAGTGACAGGAGTATGTCCAGTTCGTGGCGGATCGCGGAGGCGGAGCCGCAGCGTGCGGCCGGTGCTTCGTCCCCGTCCGGGCGCCGGCCCGGTCCGGCCCCGCGCCCGCCGCACCGGTCCCGCGGCCCCGCCGGGCCCGTGCGCCGCGTGCGTGTCGGCCCTGCGGCGTAGGCTGGAGACCCCCGGCCGCTCGGCGCGCCGGGCCGTTCGCGTTGCCCCGGCAGGCTGGTGCCGCCCGGGCGGCACCAGCCACGGCACGAAGAAGAGACTCCTGATGAGCCTGACCGGACTGCTCGATGTCGTCGCGCGGGACGCGGCGCTCGCCGAGGCGATCGAGGCCGCGACCGCGATCGGTACCGCGGCCGGCGCTCGCCACCACCTGGACCTGGTCGGCCCGCCCGCCGCCAGGCCGTTCGCCATCGCCGCGCTGGCCCGGGCGATGGCCGCGCAGTCGGCCGGGGAGCGCGGCCGCCCGGTGCTGGCCGTCACGGCGACCGGCCGGGAGGCCGAGGACCTCGCCGCCTCGCTCCGCTCGCTGCTGCCGCCCGACACGGTCGCCGAGTACCCGGCCTGGGAGACGCTCCCGCACGAGCGGCTCTCGCCGCGCTCGGACACGGTCGGCCGCCGGCTGGCGGTGCTGCGCCGGATCGTGCACCCGCGGGCGGACGACCCGGCGGCCGGACCGGTGCAGGTGATCGTGGCCCCCGTCCGCTCGGTGCTCCAGCCGCAGGTCAAGGGGCTGGCCGAGCTGGAGCCGGTGGCCGTCCTGCGCGGTGAGTCGCACGATCTGGAGGCGGTGGCCTGGCGGTTGTCGGCAGCCGCCTACGCCCGGGTCGAACTGGTCGAGAAGCGCGGCGAGTTCGCCGTCCGCGGCGGCATCCTGGACGTCTTCCCGCCGACCGAGGAGCACCCGCTGCGGGTGGAGTTCTGGGGCGACGACGTCGAGGAGATCCGGTACTTCAAGGTCGCCGACCAGCGCTCGCTGGAGATCGCCGAGCACGGCCTCTGGGCGCCGCCCTGCCGTGAGCTGCTGCTGACCGACGAGGTGCGGGCGCGGGCCGCCGAGCTGTCCGCCCAGCAGCCGGGGCTGGCCGAGATCCTGGACAAGATCGCCGAGGGCATCGCGGTCGAGGGCATGGAGTCGCTGGCGCCCGTCCTGGTGGACGACATGGAACTGCTGATGGACGTGCTCCCGCTGGGATCGGTGGCCGTGGTCTGCGATCCGGAGCGGGTCCGCACCCGGGCCGCCGACCTGGTGGCGACCAGCCAGGAGTTCCTGCACGCCTCCTGGGTGGCGGCCGCCGCCGGCGGGGACCGGCCGATCGACCTGGAGACGATCGACGTCTCGGCCGCCTCCCTGCGCTCGCTCGCGGAGGTGCGCGAGCACGCCGCCGAGATCGGGCTCCCCTGGTGGTCGGTCAGCCCCTTCGCGACCAGCGAGTCCAGCATCAGCGAGGTGCTGGAGTTCGACGTCAACACGCTGACCCTGGGCATGCACGCGGTGGAGGCGTACCGGGGCGACACCGCCCGGGCCATCGCCGACGCCAAGGAGCGGCTGGCCGCCGACTGGCGGGTGGTCATGGTGACGGAGGGCCACGGCCCGGCCTCCCGGCTCGCGGAGGTGCTCGGCAACGAGGGCATCCCGGCCCGGCTGGTCGCCGACCTCGGGGAGGCGCCGACCAGGGACGTCGTCTACGTCGCCTGCGGCTCGATCGAGCACGGCTTCGTCGACGAGGCGCTCAAGCTCACCGTCATCACCGAGACGGACCTCTCCGGGCAGAAGTCCTCCACCAAGGACATGCGCCGGATGCCCTCCCGGCGCCGCAACGCGATCGACCCGCTGGCACTGGCGGCCGGCGACTACGTCGTCCACGAGGCGCACGGCGTCGGCCGCTACGTCGAGATGGTGCAGCGCACGGTGCAGGGGGCCACCCGCGAGTACCTGGTGCTGGAGTACGCGCCGGCCAAGCGCGGCCACCCCGGCGACCGGCTGTTCGTGCCGACCGACCAGCTGGACCAGGTCACCAAGTACGTCGGCGGCGAGGCCCCCACGCTGCACCGCCTCGGCGGCGCGGACTGGGCGAAGACCAAGCAGCGGGCCAAGAAGGCGGTCAAGGAGATCGCCGCCGACCTGATCAAGCTGTACTCCGCCCGGATGGCCGCGCCCGGCCACACCTTCGGCCCGGACACCCCGTGGCAGCGCGAGCTGGAGGACGCCTTCCCCTACGCGGAGACGCCCGACCAGCTGACCACCATCGCCGAGGTCAAGTCGGACATGGAGAAGTCCGTCCCGATGGACCGGCTGATCTGCGGCGACGTCGGCTACGGCAAGACCGAGATCGCGGTGCGGGCGGCTTTCAAGGCCGTCCAGGACGGCAAGCAGGTGGCGGTGCTGGTGCCGACCACGCTGCTGGTGCAGCAGCACTTCTCCACCTTCGCCGAGCGGTACGCCAACTTCCCCGTGACGGTGAAGGCGCTCTCCCGCTTCCAGACCGACAGCGAGGCGAAGGCCGTGCTGGAGGGCCTGTTCGAGGGCTCGGTGGACGTCGTCATCGGCACCCACCGGCTGTTCTCCTCGGAGACCCGCTTCAAGGACCTCGGCCTGGTCATCGTCGACGAGGAGCAGCGCTTCGGCGTCGAGCACAAGGAGCAGCTGAAGAAGCTGCGGGCCAACGTGGACGTGCTGACGATGTCCGCCACGCCGATCCCGCGCACCCTGGAGATGGCGGTCACCGGCATCCGGGAGATGTCCACCATCACCACCCCGCCGGAGGAGCGGCACCCGGTGCTGACCTTCGTCGGCCCCTACGACGAGAAGCAGATCTCGGCCGCCATCCGGCGTGAACTCCTGCGCGAGGGACAGGTCTTCTACATCCACAACCGGGTCGAGTCGATCGACAAGGCGGCGGCCCGGCTGAGGGACCTCGTCCCCGAGGCGCGGATCGCCACCGCGCACGGGCAGATGGGGGAGACCGCGCTGGAGAAGGTGGTCGTCGACTTCTGGGAGAAGGAGTTCGACGTCCTGGTGTCGACCACCATCGTCGAATCGGGCATCGACATCTCCAACGCCAACACCCTGATCGTCGAGCGCGGTGACACCTTCGGGCTCTCCCAGCTGCACCAGCTGCGCGGCCGGGTCGGCCGTGGGCGCGAGCGCGGCTACGCGTACATGCTGTACCCGCCGGAGAAGCCGCTGACCGAGACGGCGCACGAGCGGCTGGCCACCATCGCCCAGCACACCGAGATGGGCGCCGGTATGTACGTGGCGATGAAGGACCTGGAGATCCGCGGCGCCGGCAACCTGCTCGGCGGCGAGCAGTCCGGGCACATCGCGGGCGTCGGCTTCGACCTCTACATGCGGATGGTCGGCGAGGCGGTGGCCGAGTTCCGGGAGTCGCTGTCCGGCGCCGGCGAGCCGGAGGAGGAGCCGCTGGAGGTCAAGATCGAGCTGCCGGTGGACGCCCACGTGCCGCACGACTACGCGCCGGGCGAGCGGCTGCGGCTGCAGGCCTACCGCTCGATCGCGGCGGTCAACTCGGAGCAGGACATCCAGCAGGTCCGGGACGAACTGGTCGACCGGTACGGCAAGTTGCCCGAGCCGGTGGAGAACCTGCTGCTGGTGGCCGCGCTGCGGCTGTACGCCCGCCGGTGCGGCATCGCGGACATCACGCTGGCCGGCGCCAACGTCCGGTTCGGGCCGGTGGAGCTGCGCGAGTCGCAGCAGCTGCGGCTGAACCGGCTCTACCCGCGCAGCCAGGTGAAGGCGGCCGCCCAGCAGTTGCTGGTGCCCCGGCCGTCCACCGGGCGGATCGGCGGCAAGCCGCTGGTCGGGCGGGAACTGCTCGGCTGGTGCCGTGAGTTCCTGTCCGCGATGTTCGACGACCTGGCGGGGTCGAAGAAGTAGCGGCCCGCTCCGGCGGATGTGCGGCGGCGGTCCCGGGCGATGCGCCCGGGGCCGCCGCTCTCTGCCGTGCCGCGGATCCTCGTTCCTGACTCCTCGCCCTGGGACCGGGGCCCGGGAAGCCCATCGGCGGGTCGGTGCTGGACGGTACGGTGTGCGGGGTTCGTCCGTGCCGCGGCCGACCGCCGTCCTCACCCGCTCAGGAGCGCACATGTCAGGGCAGTACCCCAGGCAGTTCGGACCACCGCCCGGCGGCGCGTTCCCCGGTGGCCTGCCCCACGGCGGGGCGCCGGGCACGGTGCCGTACCCCGCTCCGCCGCCGCCCTCCCCGGCCCGGCGACCCGGGGAGGCGGCCGGGCCCTACGGGGTGCTCGGCCGGGTGCTGTGCGTCCTCACGCCGCTGGTGACGGTCGGCCTGCTCGGCATGATCCCCTCGCTGCTGCTGGCGGTCCGCCGCCGCCGGGCGTACGACATCCTCGGTGCGGCGGTGTTCGCCGCACTCTTCCTCACCTACCTGGTCTGCGCGGGCGTGGCCGGCGGCACCGGCGACGCGCCCACCGCGGACACCGTCGGCATGGTGGCCATGGTGCTGATGTGGCTCGGCGCACCGCTGCACTTCCTGGCGATGGACCTGCGCGCGGTCTGGGAGGCGGGCCGGCCGAAGGCGCCCGCCGCGGCGGCGTACTACCCGTCGCCCGCCGCACCGTACGGGCCGCCCGTGTCCGGCCCGGCCTTCCCGCAGGCACCGGTCTCCGGGTACGGCCCGCCCTTCGGGACCCCGACCCCGCCGCCCGCGCCCGGCTACGGGTACCCGGCCCCGTAGCCGACCCCGGTCCGGCCCGGGACCGCACCCGCGACCGGCGAGGAGCCACGCGAGCTGGGTGAACCGCTGCGCCGTCAGACCCCCTCCCAACCGCACCGCACCGCCAACACCCCACACCCTCCGACCCGCGCGCCGCTCCCTGGCCGCCGGCCGGTTGAGCTGGAGTGGGAAGTCGGCGGGTCCGACTTCCTGCGCGCGTGCAGCGTGAGTCGGGCGAGCAGCGTGGCCCGCTGGGTCGGCTCGCCTGGCCGGGTATGACTTTCGGCAGATTCGGTGCTGCTGCCCGCCTCCTACTGTCGTAGCCGTGAGGGTGAACGGTGAGTGGTGGAGCAGGTGGAGCAGGTGGCTCGACGGGGCGCTGCTGGTGGGTACGGCGGTGGCCACGGGGGCGTGCGCGGTGAGCATCTGGTGGGCGCTGCCCGCGATCGCCACGGCGTTCCTGGCCGGGTGGCGGACGGATCGCGTGCGGTGGGCCGTGACCGTGCTGGCCGCGGTCGTGGCGGGCGGGGTGACGGTGGCGTTGGCGGTACCGGCCTGGATGGTCCCGGGGACGTCCTTCCTCTCGCTGGTGGTCTGCGCGGGCATGGCGCCCTGGATGGCGGGCCGGTTCTGGCGGCAGTCCCAGGAACTGGTCCGGGCCGGCTGGGAGCGGGCGGAACGGCTGGAGCGCGAGCAGCAACTGGTGGCGGAGCAGGCCCGGCTGCGGGAGCGGGCCCGGATCGCCCAGGACATGCACGACGCCCTCGGTCATGACCTGAGCCTGATCGCCCTGCGGGCCGGTGCCCTGAAGCTGGCACCCGACCTCGCCCCGGCGCACCGGGAGGCGGCCCAGGAGATCCGCAAGGGCGCCGGAGCGGCCGTGGAACGCCTTGCCGAGGTGATCGGCATCCTCCGGGAGGAGACGGACGCGGCGGGCGAGGCCGCCCGGGGGCCCGCCGATGCGGGGGTCGCCCACCTGGTGGAGGAGGCGGCCGCCGCCGGTCTCCACGTCCGCCTGACGATGACGGGCCCGGTGGACGGTCTGCCGCGCGCGGTGGAGCACGCCGTGTACCGGGTGACCCAGGAGGCGCTGACCAACGCGGCCAAGCACGCCCCTCAGGCGAGGATCGGCGTGCGGGTCGCCCACACGCCGGAGGGCGTCCGCGTCCAGGTGGTGAACGGGCCGGCACCGGTGGGTCCGGCGGCAGCACCGGCAGCACCGGCTCCTCCGAACGCGGGCGGCCGTGGGCTGATCGGCCTGGCCGAGCGGGTCAGACTGGCCGGCGGCACCTTCCGGTACGGGCCGCGCGCCGAGGGCGGCGGGTTCGAGGTGCTCGCCCATCTGCCGCGCGCCGGCGCCGCCGTCACTCCGCCGCCCGGGCCCGCCCCGGTCTCCCCCGTCCGTGAACTCAGCCGCGCCCGCCGCCGGGTGGGCCGGATGATGGCGGCGACCGTACTGGTGCCACTGGTTACTGTGTTGGCGCTGACCGCCGTCCTGCGGGGGTGGACGATCTACACGGCCGGCCGTGCCGTGCTGGAGCCGGCGGACTACGCGTCGCTGCGGATCGGTCAGGACCGGGCGACGGTCCAGCGGTTTCTGCCTGCCCATCAGTTTCCGTACCATCCGTCCGTGGGGAACCCGCCACCCCGGGGAGAAGGAGTGACGTGCGAGTACTACGCGATCACCGCCGAGCCGTTCGACGACGACCGTTCCGGCGATGCGTACCGGCTCTGCTTCCAACGGGACGTACTGATCTCCTTGGAAGCGCTGATCGCGTGAGCGCCGGATGAGCCGCGGCGAGCGGGCCGCCGCCGGTACACCGATCCGGGTGGTGATCGCCGACGACGAGCCGATGGTCCGGGCCGGCGTCCGCGCCGTGCTCACCACCGATCCGGGGATCGAGATCGTCGCCGAGACCGGGGACGGCCGGGAGGCCGTCGAACTGGTCCGCCGCCACCGCCCCGATGTCGTGGTGCTGGACATCCGGATGCCCGGCACGGACGGCATCACCGCCGCCGGCGAGATCCGCCGCTCCGGCGCGGCCACCGGGATCGTCATGCTGACGACCTTCGGCGAGGACGACTTCATCCTGCGGGCCCTCGGCGGTGGCGCCAACGGGTTCCTGATCAAGTCGGGTGAGCCGGAGGAACTGATCGCCGGGGTGCGGGCGGTGGCGGACGGCGCCGCCTACCTCTCACCCAAGGTGGCCGCGCGCGTGGTCGCTCACCTCGCCGCCACCGGAGCCGGCGGGCCGGCCGACCGCCGTTCCGCCGCGCTTGAACAGGTGGCCGCGCTGACCACCCGGGAGCGGGAGGTGCTGACGCTGATCGCCGCCGGGCTGTCCAACGGGCAGATCGCCCGCCGGATCGGGGTGGTGGAGGGGACCGTGAAAGCCCATGTGAGCTCCGTCCTGGCGCGGCTCGGGGTGGCCAACCGGGCGGCCGCCGCCGTCCTCGCCCACGAGGCCGGCCTGACCACCGGTGGAGCGTGCGCGGGCGGTCCGCGCGCCTGACGGCCGCGCCGCCGCCAGCGGGCCCAGCACCCGTATCCCGACCGGCGATGCCACCGCCGCCGTGGCGAGCGGCAGGAGCGCGACGACCACCGCCGCCGTGATCGCCCCGCCGAGAACGGCCCCGGCGACCACGTCGTGCGGATAGTGCACCCCGGCGGCCACCCGCAGCGCGGCCGTCGCGACCCCGACCGGGACGACGAGCAGGGCCCAGCGCGGCCGCAGCAGGACCAGACCGGTCGCCAGGGCAGCGGCCAGGGTCGCGTGGTTGCTGGGGAAGGACCAGTCGCCCGGCGGCGGGCAGTGCGCGACGACGGGGTGTGCCGACAGCGCGTCGGGCAGGGCGTCGGGCAGGGCGCGGCAGGGCCGCTCCTCGTCGACCACGACCTTCAGCAGCTCGCTCGCCCCGTAGGCGAGGACGGTACCGAGGCCGGTGAGCGCGACCCCCGCGACCGCGTCGGCGGCGCGTCGGCCGCGGGCCGTCCACCAGCAGAGCACCAGCAGCAGCCCGAGCACCAGCAGCCCCGCCTCGCTGGCGGGCTCCAGCAGCGAGGCGAGCCGGGGCGGCGCGTCGACGACGACATCGGCCACCCGCCGGTAGCCGTCGGCGGACGCGCCGCCGGTCACCCGTACCGGCCCGCCGTGCCCGGCCCGCCCACCGCCCGTCGGTGCCAGCCACCCGACCACGGCGGTGCCCGCACCCAGCACCGCCACCGCTGCCGCCACCCGGGTGCCGGTCGCCCTCCTCGTCCCGACCCTTCCGGCCCCGACCGCGTCCGCCTCGACCGTCCTCGTCCTGACCGCTCTCTTCCTGGCCCTGTTCGTCATGGTCAGGACGGTAGGGGTGGCCGGGGGACCGAGGCCCGGGTCGAAAGGCAGGGGGAGACCTTGACGATCGTCGGGGTTGACGCCGCACGCCGGGTGAGCCGTTCGGGGCACGGTCCGCGCCGAGGGGGCCGGGCCGCCCTACCCTCGGGACACCGTCCGGCCGTTCGCGGGAAGGCGCCTCCGAACGCCTGCCGCCCCCCACCCCGGAGACCAGCCATGCACCGTCGGACCGCCGTCGTCGTCGGCGCCCTGCTCGCCGTCCCGACGCTGGCCGCCTGCGGGGCCGACGGGCTGACGCCGGGCACGGCGGCCGTGCTGGACGGCCGGCGGATCCCGGTGGCGGCCGTCGAGGCCCGGGTCGCGGAGCTGCGCGAGGTGGCCGGCGGCGCCTCCGCGGACGCCCGCCGACCGCCGGACGGACTGGTACGACGGGCCGTCGCGGACCTGGTGCTCGACGCGGTCGTCGCCCGCGCATTGGCCGACCGCGGGCTCGCGGTGGGCGGCGCGGAGGTGGCGGCGGCCCGGACGGCGGCGCAGGACCGGTACGGCGGTGCCGGCCCGCTCGCCCGCGTCCTGGCCGCCCGGGGTGTCGCCGGTCCCGGCGTCGACGACTACTTCCGTCGCGAGCTGAGCATCCGCCGCCTCGCCGCCGCCACGGGCCAGGACGCCGCCACCCCGGCGGGCGACCACACCGTTCGCCTCGCCCTGGCCGGAGCCGCCCTCCACCTGCGCGTCAACCCCCGCTACGGCACCTGGAACGCCGACCGGGTCGCCCTCCTCCCCGACACCCCGCCCTGGCTGGCCGGCTGATCCTCAGGCCCGACGAGCACAGGAAGTCGGACCGGCCGACTTCCCACTCCGCGCGCCGCGACCGGCACGCGCCCCTGCCGCCGCACGGGACGGGTGGCGGCCACCGGCCTGCCGCCGTCCTTCGAGCGTGGGGGCGGGGTCGGACCGGCACCCGGTTCTGCCGCTGCCCCTCTGTATCGGGCGGATCGGGCGGAGCGGGGGGATCGGGCGGAGCGGGGCGGTGGGGCGCGGCCGGTGCACGGGCCAGCCGTCGCCCTCGGGGCCGGGCGGAGTGCGGCGGTGGGGCCGGTCCGGTGCCGTGGCCCCGCCGCCTCGGGGGCCGGTGCCTGTCGCCCGTCGGGCCGGGCGGAGCGCGGTGCCGGACCCTGACCGGCACCCGCCCCCGGGCCGGGCGGTACCCGGTACGCGGCCTGACCGGCACCCGCCCCGCCGTCCCCCTGGCCGGGCGAAACGTGGAGGCGGGGGCCCACCGGGGCCGGGTAGGTTCGGGGTGTGACGAATCTTCCGGGCGCCAAGCTGATCCTGCTCACCACCACCCACCGGGTGGCTCCCGGCCTGCTGGCCTGGCCCGCCTGGGAGGCGCTGCGGTCGGCCGGGCGGGTGCTCGCCGGGGACGCCGCGCACCCGCAGCTGCCGGCGGTGCGGCAGGCGGGGGTCGAGGTGGAGGTGGTGGCGCCCGGTTCGGCGCCCACGCTCGCCCGGCTGCTGACCGGACAGCCGGCCGCCTCGGGGCCGACGGTCTGGCTGGGCAGCCCGGACGGCGACCCCGGGCTCACCGACGCGCTGGCGCGCCTCGCGGTCGAGCACGCGGGCGAGGTGCCCGAGATCGAGGTGCTGCCCGGTTCGTACGACCTGCCGGGCGCGCGGCTGCTGGACCTGGTCTCGGTGATGGACCGCCTTCGCTCGCCCGGCGGCTGCCCCTGGGACGCCGAGCAGACCCACGCCAGCCTGGTGAAGTACCTGGTGGAGGAGTCCTTCGAGCTGGTCGAGGCGATCGAGGAGGGGGACCGCGACACGCTCCGGGAGGAGCTGGGCGACGTCCTGCTCCAGGTCTTCTTCCACTCCCGGATCGCCGAGGAGCACCCCACCGACGCGTTCTCCATCGACGACGTGGCGGGTGACATCGTCGAGAAGCTGATGTACCGCCACCCGCACGTCTTCGGGGACGTCGAGGCCGAGGGCGCCGCCGAGGTGGAGGCGAACTGGGAGGCGCTGAAGGCCGCCGAGAAGTCGGAGCGCGAGTCGGTGCTGGACGGCGTGCCGGCCGGTCTTCCCGCGCTGGCGTACGCGGCGAAGCTGGTGTCCCGGGTGCGCCGGGCGGGCTTCACCGGTGTGCCGGACGCGGCCTACGAGCTGCCCGCGGAGCTCACGGCGGAGTCGGCGGGCCGGCTGCTGCTCGCGGTGGCGCAGCGGGCGTTCGACGCGGGGGTGGACGTGGACGCCGCGCTCCGGGCGGCCGCGCGCGGCTACCGGGACGCCGTGCGCGCCGCCGAGGGGCTCAAGCCCGAGTAGCCCCGAGGGGCCCCCGGAGCACGCCCGGGCCGAGATCCGCGCCCGGGCACGCCCGCACCGCGACCGCCGCCCGGGCCGCGACCCGCCGCGCCCCCGTCAGACCGCCGCCACGTCCTCCACCGCCCGGCGCTGCACCGGGACCACCTCGTCGACGACCTCGGCGATCGCCTCGCCGACCAGGGCGAGCAGCTCGGCCAGCCGCTCCAGGTCGAGGTGGTCCGGCAGCTCGGCGAGGGAGACGACGCGCTCGCCGCCCGGCCCGGCGACGCAGAACAGGTCGATCGGGCCGAGGTGCTTCTCGGTGGTGTCGACCAGGGCGGCGATGTCGCTCGGGCGGCGGATGTCGCCGCAGACGCCGACGACCGGGCAGCCCGGCCGGTCGAGTTCGGTGGCGAGGTCCTCGGCGATGCCGACCTGCTGGTCCGCGATGAGGACGCCGGAGGCGCCCGCGGCGGTGAACCGGCGGGCGAGGCCGGCTCCCGACCCGCCGGCGAGTACGGCGATGACCACGACTGCCCCGGTGACCCGCATGGTGCGCTCCTCCCTGTGGGCGGCTCCGCACCGGCGCCCACGCATTTTGCTTGCGGAGGATCGTAGGCAGGTCCTGACCCTCCGCAACAGGGATTACCCCTCAGGTGACCAGGCTCACGCCTGCCGCGCCGGGGTTCCCCACCGGATACGGTCGACACATGCCAGTTCAGCCCGATTCAGCCCGCCCGCCGCTCTTCACCTGGGAGTTCGCCGCCGACCCGTACCCGGCGTACGCGTGGCTGCGGGAGCACGAACCGGTGCACCGCACCACCCTGCCGAGCGGGGTCGAGGCCTGGCTGGTGACCAGGTACGCGGACGCCCGGCAGGCGCTCGCCGACAGCCGGCTCTCGAAGAACCCGGCCCATCACAGCGGGCACGCCCACCGCAGCGGCCGGGTCGGCATCCCCGGCGAGCGCCAGGCCAATCTGATGACCCACCTGCTGAACATCGACCCGCCGGACCACACCCGGCTGCGCCGGCTGGTCTCGAAGGCGTTCACGCCGCGCCGGGTGGCGGAGTTCGAGCCCCGGGTGCAGCAGCTCACCGACCGGCTGATCGACGGCTTCGCGGAGCGCGGCTCGGCGGACCTGATCCACGAGTTCGCCTTCCCGCTGCCGATCTACGCGATCTGCGACCTGCTCGGCGTGCCGGTCGAGGACCAGGACGACTTCCGGGACTGGGCGGGCATGATGATCCGCCACGGCAGCGGGCAGCGCGGCGGGGTAGGACGCGCCGTCAAGCGGATGCGCGCCTACCTGGCGGAGCTGATCCACCGCAAGCGGGCCGATCCCGGCGACGACCTCATCTCGGGGCTGATCCGGGCCAGCGACCACGGTGAGCACCTGACCGAGAACGAGGCCGCGGCGATGGCCTTCATCCTCCTCTTCGCCGGGTTCGAGACGACCGTGAACCTGATCGGCAACGGCACCTACGCCCTGCTGCGCAACCCCGGGCAGCGGGCGCTGCTCCAGGACTCGATCGCCCGCGGTGAGACCGCGCTGCTGGAGACCGGTATCGAGGAACTCCTGCGCTACGACGGTCCGGTGGAGCTCGCCACCTGGCGGTTCGCGACCAGCCCGCTGACCATCGGCGGCGTGGACATCCCGGTCGGCGATCCGGTGCTGGTGGTGCTCGCGGCGGCGGACCGGGACCCGGCGCGGTTCGCCGACGAGAACACCCTCGACCTGGCCCGGACGGACAACCCGCACCTCGGCTTCGGGCACGGCATCCACTACTGCATCGGTGCTCCGCTGGCCCGGTTGGAGGGGCGCGCGGCGCTCACCACCCTGCTCACCCGGTTGCCCGATCTGCGACTCGCCGCAAGCCCGGAGGAGCTCCGCTGGCGCGGTGGCCTGATCATGCGTGGACTGCGCGATCTCCCGGTGGAATTCACCCCCGAGAAGCCCTCCGCGGCACCGGTGGACGGGCTCTGAGCAAATCCGTCCGGCGGCCCCCGGCGGTGTCTCGATCTCGTCGTGCCGAGACCCCGACACGCTGACGGGGTGTCGCCGACACGCCCTGGCTGCAGGTATGAATCAGCATCAAACCGGACATAGCCCTGTCGTTGGTAGGCGATCGGCCACGCGCCGTAATTTATGTGTGATACCTGCGATATGAGCTTGTTATTGATGTGAGGATCTGTCTACCCTCCCTGGAGTTCGCAGCTGCGGACCTCGTGCGCGGAACGCCGAATCCTGCCCGCCGCGTTACGGGAAACCGACCAGAACCCTTGGGCAGGGGCGGGGGAACCAGGTTTGTTGCCGTCCCCCACGGCTTGGGGTGAAGCCGCCCGCGCGGGCAGAAGGCGTCCGCGTCGTGCGGCCGGGCCACCTCCCGGTCCGAACCCGACAGCTCACCTCGCAGGCGTGCGGAGAGGGACTTCCCCATGCTCTTCGTCGGAACCGGCCGTCACCGTCGTCGCACCCAGACCGAGAAGGCCATCGCCGTTGCCGGCGTGGCCGGCGTCGGACTCGCCCTGCCGCTCCTCACCGCCACCGGCGCCTCGGCCGCCCCGGCCTCGACCTGGGACGCGGTCGCCCAGTGCGAGAGCGGCGGCAACTGGGGCATCAACACCGGCAACGGCTTCTACGGCGGCCTCCAGTTCACCTCCAGCACCTGGAAGGCGTTCGGCGGCACCTCGTACGCGCCGCAGGCCCACCAGGCCAGCCGGGCGCAGCAGATCTCGGTCGCCGAGAAGGTCCTCGCCTCGCAGGGGCCGGGCGCCTGGCCGGTCTGCTCCCAGAAGGCGGGCCTGGCCAAGGGCGGGGCCGCGGCCTCGGTCGACACCTCCTCGGACGCCGAGCCGACGGCCGCCGCCAAGCCGGCCCAGTCGAAGCCCGCGCCGAAGCCGGCGCAGAAGCCCGCGCAGAAGCCGGCCCAGAAGCCGGCCCAGCAGCAGGCTCCGAAGCCCGCCGCCCAGCAGCCCGCCCAGCAGGACGACCGGGCTCCGGGCTTCGCCGGCCAGCCCGGCTGGGACGCCGACGCGAAGGTCTTCTGGTACCAGAGCGACGGCGCCTGGTACTGGACCAGCCACCAGAGCGTCTACCAGCAGTACGCCGGTCAGCAGGCCGCCCAGCAGACGAGCGGGTACGCGGGCCAGGACAGCCGCCCCGCCGCCGCCCACGGCGCCCCGGCCGCGGCCGCTCCCGCCGCCCAGCAGCGCGCCGGGCACGGCTACACCGTCCAGTCCGGTGACACCCTGTCGACGATCGCCGCCGCCCAGGGCGTCGACGGCGGCTGGCAGACGCTGTACGACGGCAACCGCGGCACCGTCGGCACCGACCCCAACCTGATCCTCCCGGGCCAGCAGCTCGACCTCGGCTGACCGCCCGTGTGGTGACTCCCCGTGCGGTGACGCCACGAAGGGGGCCGGTTCGGCCCCCTTCGTCCGCATCCGGCCGCATTTCGTGGGACAACCAGGTGAACTACCGGTGGGTAGCCCGGCCACACGCTGAGACGGGACCGAGGTCGACGTGGTCCCGGGAGCCCGTGCGGTTAGGCTCTGGTCGTAACGACTCCGCAACCATCCGGCCGACAGCACCCATCGTCAGCCGAACCTGCTTCCGCTAGGAGATGCCTCGTGCCGTCCATCGATGTCGTCGTAGCCCGTGAGATTCTCGACTCGCGTGGCAACCCCACGGTCGAGGTCGAGGTCGGCCTCGACGACGGCAGCACCGGCCGTGCCGCTGTCCCGTCGGGTGCCTCCACCGGTGCCTTCGAGGCGCTGGAGCTTCGCGACGGTGACAAGAACCGCTACTTCGGCAAGGGCGTGGAGAAGGCCGTCCTGGCCGTCATCGAGCAGATCGGCCCCGAGCTGGTCGGCTACGACGCCACCGAGCAGCGCCTGATCGACCAGGCCATGCTCGACCTGGACGCCACGCCGGACAAGTCCTCGCTCGGCGCCAACGCGATCCTGGGCGTCTCGCTCGCCGTGGCGCACGCCGCCTCCGAGGCCAGCGACCTGCCGCTGTTCCGCTACCTGGGCGGCCCGAACGCCCACGTCCTGCCCGTCCCGATGATGAACATCCTCAACGGTGGCTCGCACGCGGACTCCAACGTCGACATCCAGGAGTTCATGATCGCTCCGATCGGCGCGGAGTCCTTCTCCGAGGCCGTCCGCTGGGGCGTCGAGGTCTACCACACCCTCAAGGGCGTGCTGAAGGAGCGCGGCCTGTCCACCGGCCTCGGCGACGAGGGCGGCTTCGCGCCGAACCTGGACAGCAACCGCGAGGCCCTGGACCTCATCACCGAGGCCATCCAGAAGGCCGGTTACGTGCCCGGCCGGGACATCGCGCTCGCCCTGGACGTCGCCGCCTCCGAGTTCTACCAGGACGGTGCCTACCAGTTCGAGGGCAAGGCGCTCTCCGCCGCCGAACTCATCGAGTACTACGCCGAGCTCGTCGCCGCGTACCCGCTGGTCTCCATCGAGGACCCGCTGGACGAGTCGGACTGGGACGGCTGGAAGGCCATGACCGTCAAGCTGGGCGACAAGGTCCAGCTGGTCGGCGACGACCTGTTCGTCACCAACCCGGCCCGCCTGGCCAAGGGCATCGAGACCGGCACCGCCAACGCGCTGCTGGTCAAGGTGAACCAGATCGGCTCGCTGACCGAGACCCTGGACGCCGTCGAGCTGGCCCAGCGCAACGGCTACCGCTGCATGATGTCGCACCGCTCCGGTGAGACCGAGGACGTCACCATCGCCGACCTCGCCGTCGCCACCAACTGCGGCCAGATCAAGACCGGCGCCCCGGCCCGCTCCGAGCGCGTCGCCAAGTACAACCAGCTGCTGCGCATCGAGGAGATCCTCGACGACGCGGCCGAGTACGCCGGCCGCGGCGCGTTCCCGCGCTTCCGCGCCGCCGAGTAGTGGCCGCGCGGCCGAGCAGTCGTCGGCCCGGGCCCGTCACGAGGGCCGATCGCGCCCAGTAGCGCAAGCCTGACCGGTGCCCCGCCGTCCACCCCGTAGGGTGGACGGCGGGGCACCGTCGCGATCAGGAGGGGACACGGGAGATGGCAGGCTGGAGGATCCCGGGCTTTGCCGCCCGGCCTCGCTTCACGAGCCGGGCGACCGTCCTCGTCCTGGTGCTCTGCTCCCTGGTCGCGATCCTGGCCTACCCGACCAGGCAGTTCATCTCCCAGCGTTCCGAGATCTCCGCCCAGCGGGCGAAGGCCGAGCACGCCCGGCAACAGGTCGAGCAGCTGCGCCGGGAGAAGACCCGCTGGCAGGACCCGGAGTACGTCAAGGCGCAGGCCCGCAGCCGGCTGCACTACGCGATGCCGGGGGAGACCCCGTACATCGCGGTGGATCCGGCGGGCCCGCGCGCCACCCAGTCCTCCGCCGTCCCGCCCGCCCCCTCCGACGGCGCGGCCAAGGCCGCCAAGCCCTGGTACGCGAGCGTCTGGGACTCGGTGGACGCCGCCGACACCGCCGCTCTCGCCCCGCCCTCTTCACCCGCCCCTGCCCCTGCTGGAGCCAGCTCCCCCCATGACCACTGAGAACCACCCCTCCGTCTCCGACACCGACGTCGCGGCCATCGCCGCACAGCTCGGCCGGGTCCCGCGCGGCCTGCGCTCGGTGGCGCACCGCTGCCCCTGCGGCAACCCGGACGTCGTGGAGACGGCCCCCCGGCTCGCGGACGGCACGCCGTTCCCGACGCTCTACTACCTGACCTGCCCCAAGGCCGCCTCGCTGATCGGCACGCTGGAGGCGGACGGCGTGATGAAGGAGCAGACCGCCCGGCTCGCCGAGGACCCGGAGCTGGCCGCCGCCTACCAGAAGGCGCACGAGGACTACATCGCGCGCCGCGACGCCATCGAGGTGCTGGAGGGCTTCCCCAGCGCCGGCGGCATGCCGGACCGGGTGAAGTGCCTGCACGTGCTGGTCGGCCACTCGCTGGCGGCCGGCGAGGGCGTCAACCCGCTCGGCGACGAGGCGATCGGCATGCTGGAGGACTGGTGGGCCAAGGGCCCCTGCGTCTCCCCCGACGAGGTCGAGGCCGCCGGCGAGCGGGTCGCGAGGAACCGCGCCAAGCAGCAGGACCACGAGGCCGTGATCGCCGCCAAGCAGCAGAAGGCCGCCGAACGCGCCGCCAAGCGGGCCGCGCAGGAGAATGCCGAGGAGCCCGACGCATGAGTGTCACTCGGGTCGCCGCGATCGACTGCGGTACCAACTCGATCCGCCTGCTGGTCGCCGACCTCGATCCGGAGACCGGGGCGATCACCGACCTCGACCGCCGGATGGTGATCAACCGGCTGGGTCAGGGCGTGGACCGGACCGGCCGGCTGCACCCGGACGCGCTGGCCCGCACCTTCGCGGCCTGCCGCGAGTACGCCGAGGTGATCGCCGGCTTCGGGGTGGCCCCGGAGCGGACCCGCTTCGTGGCCACCAGCGCCTCGCGGGACGCCGAGAACAGTGACGAGTACGCCAAGGGCGTGCGCGACATCCTGGGCGTCGGGCCCGAGGTGGTGAGCGGCGAGGAGGAGGCGCACCTCTCCTTCGTCGGCGCCACCAAGGAGCTCACCCGCGGCCAGTTCCCGGCGCCGTACCTGGTCTTCGACCTCGGCGGCGGCTCCACCGAGTTCGTGCTCGGCGCCGAGGACGTCCGGGCCGCCCGCTCGGTCGACATCGGCTGCGTCCGGCTGACCGAGCGGCACTTCGGCGGCGCCGAGCTGCCCTCGGCGGAGCAGGTCGCCGAGGCGCGGGCGCACGTCCGGGCCGAGCTGGACAAGGCCGAGGAGGTCGTCCCGCTGACCGGTGCGGCGACGCTGGTCGGTCTGGCCGGGACGGTCACCACGGTGTCGGCGATCGTCCAGGACCTGCCCGGGTACGACTCCGAGCGGATCCACCACTCGCGGATCACCCGCGAGGACGTGGCCCGGATCGCTTCCGAGCTGCTCGCCGCCACCCACGCCGAGCGTGCGGCCATCCCGTCGATGCACCCGGGCCGGGTGGACGTCATCGCGGCCGGCGCGCTGGAGCTGCTGGAGATCATGGAGCGGACCGGCGCCGCCGAGCTGGTCGTGAGCGAGCACGACATCCTGGACGGCATCGCCTGGAGTATCGCCTCCTAGCCCGGTGCGGGGCTTACCGACCCGGCCCCGGAACCCCTTCGGGGGGTCCGGGGCCGGGGCGCGCCCGGGGCCCTGCGGGAAAGTTCGTGAATTTCTTCACATGGCGATCCAGCCATTCGTCGCGCTGACCGGTCCGCTACGTCCGAAATGTGGGACCGAAGGCCTGTCCGTCGTGTCGCCCGCTGGATCGCAGGTGACGCCCCCGTACGGGTTTGAAAATCGAAATCACGCGCGGGAACCCAGGCGTGCCATGGATCGTTGCTGCTCAGCAGGGCCGTTCGGGTCCATGGCCTCACGGGGAGGCGGGGAGGGCTGTGAGACAGCTCCCCGGGGCCGAGAAAGTGGCCGCGAAGTGTAGCACAGGGTGTCCAGGAGCTTGTGACCGGCCTCACGAAGGCTGCTCCGGACGGTGCTGGATACTTTCGGATATGAGCACCACGGAGCGTCCTCGCATCCTCATTGTCGGCGGTGGTTACGTCGGCCTGTATGCCGCGATGCGCATCCTCAAGAAGATGCGCTATGGCGAAGCGACCGTCACGGTCGTCGACCCGCGGTCGTACATGACGTACCTGCCCTTCCTCCCCGAGGCGGCCGGCGGCAACGTCGCGCCCCGCAACCTCGTCGCGCCGCTGCGCAGCGCCCTCAAGAAGGCGGAGGTGCTCACCGGTGCTGTCACCGGTGTGGACCACGCCCGCAAGGTCGCCACCATCCAGCCGGCGGCCGGCGACTCGTACGAGCTGCCCTTCGAGTACCTGGTCGTCGCGACCGGCTCGGTCTCCCGGACCTTCCCGATCCCGGGTCTGGCGGAGCACGGCATCGGCATGAAGACGGTCGAGGAGGCCATCAGCCTCCGGAACCACGTCATGGCGCAGCTGGACAAGGCCGAGTCCACCACGGACGAGGCGATCCGCCGCAAGGCGCTGACCTTCGTCGTCGTCGGCGGTGGCTTCGCCGGTGTCGAGACGATCGCCGAGATCGAGGACATGGCGCGCGACGCCGCCAAGATCTACAAGACCGTCAGCCGTGACGACATGCGCTTCATCCTGGTGGAGGCGGCCAACCGCATCCTCCCGGAGATGGGCCCGGACCTCGGTCTGTGGACCAAGGAGAAGCTCGAAGAGCGCAACATCGAGATCTACATCGAGACCTCGATGGACTCCTGCGTCGACCAGCACGTCGTGCTGAAGAACGGCGTCGAGGCGGACGCCTCCACCATCGTGTGGACGGCGGGCGTCAAGCCCAACCCGGTGCTGGCCAACTTCGGCCTCCCGCTGGGCCCGCGCGGCCACGTGGACACCGCCCCGACCCTGCAGGTCAAGGGTTTCGACTACGTCTGGTCCGCCGGCGACAACGCCCAGGTGCCGGACCTCGCCGCGGGCGAGGGCGCCTGGTGCCCGCCGAACGCGCAGCACGCCGTCCGGCAGGCCGCCGTCCTCGGCGACAACGTGATCTCGGGCATGCGCGGCTTCCCGCAGGCCGAGTACAAGCACAAGAACCTCGGTGCGGTGGCCGGTCTCGGCCTGCACAAGGGCGTGGCGATCCTCTTCGGCAAGTACAAGCTGAAGGGCCGTCCGGCCTGGTGGTTCCACCGCCTGTACCACGGCGCCATGGTCCCGACCATGAACCGCAAGGTCCGCGTCTTCACCGACTGGACGCTGGCGGTCTTCCTGAAGCGCGAGGCCGTCGGCCTGGCCCAGATGGAGAAGCCGTTCGAGGCGTTCCAGGAGGCCGCGGCGCCCGCGCCGAAGCCGGTCGAGGCCGCCAAGCCGGCCGCCGACAAGGAACTCGCCAGCAGCAAGTAAGCGACTGAGATCCCGGTGTGGGAGCACCGGGAAATGAGTCGGAGGCCCTCCGCCCGGCAGCGTCGCCGGACCACGACCTCCGTGGTGCTCAGCCGGCCGTGCGACCGGGCGGAGTACAGAAGTAGCGAAGGACCCCCACCGAACCCTCCGGTGGGGGTCTTTCCGTGTCCGGCGCCGGTGCGGTGCCCGGCGCCGGTGGGTCAGTCGGTCTTGATGCTCTCCAGGATGTCCAGCTTGGACGCCCGGCGGGCCGGCCAGATCGCGGCCACCAGGCCGACCAGGCCGGCGAGCACGAGGAAGAGCAGCAGCTGGCCGTAGGGGAGCGCCGTGGTCAGGCCCGCCATGCTGGACTTCAGGGTGCCGAGGATCCCCCAGGCCGTGTAGCAGCCGAGCAGCACGCCGATGCCGGCACCGAAGACCGAGATCACCACCGACTCCAGGCGGACCATGCGCTTGATGCCGCTGCGGTCCAGGCCGATCGCCCGCAGCATCCCGATCTCGCGCTTGCGCTCGAAGACCGACATGGCCAGCGTGTTGACCACACCGAGGACCGCGACCAGCACGGACATCGCCAGCAGCCCGTACATCATGTTCAGCGCGATGGTGATGATCTGGCTGAAGTCGTCGCGGACGTCCTGCTTGGACTTGACCTCGATCACCGGGTTGGCGCCGGTGGCGTCCTTGAGCGCCTTCTTGAGCGAGTCGGTGGCACCGTCGGCGCCCTTGACCAGGACGTCGCTGATGTACGGCGTGGGCTCGTGCTTGACGATCTCGCTGTTGGCCAGCACCACCGGGCCGAGCATGCCGCCCGACTCGTAGACGCCGCCGACGGTCAGCCGGCCCGTGGACTGGTCCGGGTAGGTGACGGTCAGGGTCGAACCGGTGGTGACGTTGTTCTTCTTGGCGACGTCCGTGTCGATCAGGGCCTGGCCCTGGGCGAAGCCCGCGGTGGATCCGCTGGTCAGCTTGACGGAGACGAGCTGGTCGAAGCTGGCCGCGTCCAGGCCGCTGATCGACTTGTTCGTGCCGTTCAGGTCCCAGTAGACGGTGGTGAGCGGCGAGGAGGCCGTCACTCCGGCGGTCTTGGCGACCTCGGCGGGGACCTTCGGCGACAGGCTCATGTCGTTCGCGGTCGAGATCAGGTAGTCGGCCTTCATCGAGCTGGTGACGGCCTTGTCGAGGGCTCCGCCGACCGAGGCGCCGATCACCGTCAGGCCGGTGACCAGGGTCAGACCGATGGTGAGGGCGGCGGCGGTGGCGGCGGTGCGGCGCGGGTTGCGCACCGCGTTCTGCCGGGCGAGCTTGCCGGGCGTACCGGCCAGCTTCCCGAGCACCGGGCCGACCAGGGCGATCACCGGGCGGGAGAGCAGCGGCAGCAGGATGAAGACGCCGATCAGGGCGACCCCGGCGCCGAGGGCGACCGGTGCGCGGCCGTCGCCGTTGCCGGTGGAGGCGCCGTAGGCGACCAGCGCGCCACCGCCCGCGGTGAGGACCGATCCGATGATGTTGCGGACCAGCAGGCTCTTCTGGCTGGTCGGCTGGTCGCCGCTGCTCATCGCGGCCACCGGGGCGATCCGCGAGGCGCGGAGCCCGGGCAGCAGCGCGGAGAGGACGGTGACCAGGACGCCGACCACCAGGGTGACCACCACGGTCAGCGGCTTGACCACCAGCGCGCCGGTGGGCAGGCCGTCGTTCAGCGAGTGGACGGCGGACTGCAGCCCGGCGCCGATCGCGATGCCGACCACCAGGCCGGCCGCGGCCGAGAGGGCGCCGATCACCAGGGCCTCGATCAGCACGGACAGGGTGACCTGCTTGCGGCTGGCGCCGATCGCCCGCAGCAGGGCGAGCTCCTTGGTGCGCTGGGCGACCAGCATGGTGAAGGTGTTGGCGATGATGAAGATGCCGACGAAGAGTGAGATCCCGGCGAAGGCGAGCAGCATGGTCCGCATGCCGTCGGTGCTGCTCGTGATCATCTTCTGCTCGTCGTCCTTGAGCTGCTGACCGGTCTCGGCGTCGAACTGCCGGCCGGCCGGGAGCTTCTGCTGGGCCTCGGCGAGCAGCGCGGCCTCCGTGGTGCCGGGCTTGGCGGCGAGCACGACGCTGCTGTAGCGGCCCGGCTCCAGCAGCAGCTGCTGGGCGGTGGCGCGGTCGAACAGGGTGAGCGTGCCGCCGGTGTTCACCACCGGGTCGTCGGTGGTGAAGACGCCGGTCAGCTTCGCCTCGGCGACCGGGCCGTTGGAGGCGATCCGGACGGTGTCGCCGACCTTGTAGCCGCCCTTCTCGGCGGTCCTGCGGTCGAGGGCGATCTCCTGGGCCTTCGTCGGGCCCTGACCCTCCGCCATCGGGTAGCGGACGTCCTTGCCGTCCGCGCCGGGCGCGAAGTTGGCGCCCTTGGCGGTCCAGGCCTGGCCGATCAGGTTGCCGCTCCGGTCGGCGACGCCGGTGAAGCCGCTGACCACGCCGCGGGCCGAGGCGGCCCCGGGGAGCGCGCCGAGTTGCTGAACGGTGGCGTCGGTCAGGGTGGCCGTGCTCGTCTCGCTCTTCTCCCGGGCGGAGGCGGAGGAGCCGGCCGACCGGTCGACGATCTGGACCGACACGTCGGAGTAGCTCTTGGAGTTGCTGTCCTGCATGGCCTTGCCGAAGGTGTCGGAGAAGACCATGGTGCCGGCGACGAAGGCGGTGCCGAGCATGACGGCGAGGGCCGTCATCAGGAGTCGGCCCTTGTGGGCCAGCACGTTGCGCAGTGCGGTGCGGTACATGGGGTGTCCTGAACTCTGCGGAGGGGCGGGCTGCTGTCGGCGGGGGGTCAGCTGGTGCGGCCCTTGGCGTCGAAGCGGCGCATGCGGTCCAGGACGGTGTCGGCGGTGG
>NZ_JBEPAA010000091.1:0-29172 GCF_040298365.1 Kitasatospora sp. NPDC001603 | reverse complement strand
CGGGTCCGGGGGCCGGGGACCGGGGCCGGCGGCCGGCCCGGTGCCCCGCGCACCGGGCCGGGCGCCGTACGATCGCGGGCATGGCCCATGATCCGCACGCACTCGACGAAGCCTTCCTCGCCTTCTGGCGGGAGCGGCATATCTCCACGCTGACCACCCGGCGCCCCGACGGCTCGCCGCACGTGGTGCCGGTGGGGGTGACGTACCAGCCGGAGACCGGGACGGCGCGGGTGATCAGCAGCCGGACCAGTCGCAAGGTGCGCAATGTGCAGGCCGCCGGGGCCGAGGGCATGCGGGTGGCGGTCTGCCAGGTGGACGGCGCGCGTTGGTCGACGCTGGAGGGCGTGGCCGTGGTGCGGGACGAGCCGGACGCGGTGGCCGATGCCGTCCGGCGGTACACCGAGCGGTACCGCGAGCCCCGGGTGAACCCGGACCGCGTGGTCATCGAGATCACCGTCGACCGGGTGCTCGGTCGGGCGTAACGGCCGCGACGGCAGCGGTCCGTGGGTGTGCCCGGAGCTTCGTGGTACCCGTGGTGCCTCCGTGATGTGGGTGTTTATCGGCCGTTGATCGCCGGCGCCTAGCGTTGGCGGCATGAACGAGGGAACGGTCGAGGAGCAGGGCGGGCGGGCGCTGCCCGAGGGGCGGATGACGGAGCAGGACACGGAGCGCTTCCGGGTGCTGCTGGCGCGCCTGGGCGACTCGCTGACGGCGGACCGTCGGGCGGCCGCCGAGGCGGGGTTCGATGCGTGAGTCCGGGGTGACGACGGCCGGTGAGCGCGGGCCGGTCGCGGTGCTGCCGCTCTGGCAGCGCGGGCCGGTGTCCGCTCCCTGGTCGGGTTCGCTGCCGGACCCGCTGCCCGGTTCGGCGGCGGGCGGGCTGCCGGTGGCGGGACCCGTCCCGCTGCCGGACCGGGCCGGGCCGGCCCGGGGCGGGGGAGCCGGCTGCTCGGGTGTCGGCGCCGGTGCGGGTGTCGCGGTCGGCGCCGGTGTCGGCGTGGCCGTGGCGGCCGGTGCGGGCGTGGACTACTTCACGGAGCGGACCTCCGGGTAGTCCGCCGAGGGGCCGTTCAGCAGTGCGCTCGGGCGGCCGAGCAGGTGCCGGTCGAAGAAGGCGCCCAGGCAGGCCCGGGACGCAACGAGCGCGCGTTCGCCGCGGAGACTGCCGTACTGCGGGCGTGCCGTCTCCGGCGGTATCCGGTCGCGCACCCCGAAGGCTCCAGCACCCGGGGCACGTCACAGAAGGACAGGTGACCGCCCTCGGGCAGGTCCAGCCGGCGCCGCCAGCCCGTCAGCTGCTACCAGGTCCGCTCCCAGCCGGCCGCCGCCTCCGGCGCGTCGTTGCTGCGCCGCGCGCTGAGCAGGAGCACCGGCCCGGCGAGGCCCTCGGCGGGCAACGGGGCGACGTCGCGAAGCCGTGGTCCGTCGCAGGTCGGAGCCGCCGCGCCGGGCGGCCCGGCCTCGCGGACGGCGCCGACTCCACCTGAGGTACCGTCAGTGGCCCTGGGCGGGCGGCGATCGCGCCCGGCCAGGGCAGGGCCGCGGTGCTCAGCAGTCGCAGCCGCAGTCGCACCCGTCGCATCCGCAGCCGTCGCAGCACCCGCCGTCTCCACAGCAGTTGCAGCAGTCACCGCAGTTGCTGCAGCAGTCCCCGCAGTCCCCGCAGTCGACGTCCTGCCGTGCGCACCACCCCTCCTTGCGCTCGCGCGAGAACGGATCGTCGTGCGAGCAGCACATCAGCTGGCAGGTGCAGGCCATCAGCGCCCAGACCGCGCAGCCGGCCAGCAGGTTGCGCCGGTGCGGGGGGCGGCCGCCGGGCGGGGTGAACCCGGGGCCCTGCGGCACCCAGGGCGGGATCGGCGCGCCGGGACGGGCGGGCGGCGCCTGCCCCGGGTCCTGCCGGGGCGCCGACCGGTACGGGTCGGAACCGTGGGGGTCGGAACCGTGCCCGGCGCCCCCGTGCCCGGCGGAACCGTCGGCGGGCGCCGTCCGGGTCCGGCAGGTGGCGGTGTGCGCGGTCGGGCCGAAGACGCGCTCCACGGCCCGCTCCGTCTCGTGCGCGAGCAGGGTGTGCACCAGGGCCCGGTCGGTCAGCTCCACCTCGCGCAGCGCGAGCCGGATGCCGTGGACGGCGTCCCGGCAGAGGCGTTCGGCCTCGGCCCGGTCGGTGCCGGTCGCCGTGAGCGGGTTCCAGGCTCCGCTCGCGGCGTCCTCGGCCTGGTCCTCGGCGGCGTCCAGCAGGTGGGCGAGCCGGCCGAACAGACGCCCCGCCTCCGCCAGCGATTCGGCGTTGCCGGGCCGGCCGGCCAGGACGGCGGTGTGGGCGAACGCCGCCGAAGTGGCGCTCTCGGTCGGCTCGGTGACCAGCAGGACGGACCCGCCCGGGGGCAGCGCACGCTCCAACGCGCCCTGGCGGGAGGCCGCGTCGAGCAGGACGGCGGTGTCGAAGCCGACCGCCGAGGCGCCGCCCGCGCTCTTGCGGTCCCAGCGCCTGGTGACGGCGCGGGCCCCGGCGGCGACCGGGCGCCGGGCGAACACGCCGTCCCGGTCCTCGACATGGTCGCGGATCTTCACCGAGGCGAGCGCCAGTGAGACGGCGGCCGCCAGCCGGGCGCCCTCGCCCTTGGCGACCGAGGCGGTGCGCATCCCGCGCAGCGGGCAGGGCCCGGCGGTGCGGCGCCAGGAGGCGTCGTCCTTCGCGCTCTGTGCCTCGACCAGCACCGAGATGATCAGACCGTCGTAGTTGGTGGCCGTCCGGGCCAGTTGGCCGTGGTCGTCCCTGAGTGCCAGGCAGAGTCCGCACAGATGAGCCATCCACGAGGCCTGCAGCCGCTCGGAGAGCCGGTGCCGACACGGCCTGATGATCCCGAACATGATCCCCCTTGGTGCGCGGGCCCTGGTCGGCCCCCGATCGCGGACATCATATGACCGGCAGTTCACGGCTTTGGAAGGGTCGTGAACCAGGTGGGTAACACCGGAGGGGAGGCCGTCCGCCGGAGGTCGCGGCGCAGGGCCGCAGGCGTGCGGGGCCGGCTCCGCGCCCGGCGCGGGCCGGTCAGCCGGTGAGGACGCCGGAGAGCTCGGTGACCGCGCTGGTGCTCTTCGCCGGGGGCGGCGACACCTTCACCGGCTTGCCCAACTCGGTGAAGGTGACCGTGGTGACGGCGTGGATCGGGTCCATGTCCAGGACCAGCCGGACCTTCGCCACCCGGCCCTGGGGGTCGACCCAGACCTCGGCCGGGATCCGGAGGTCGCCGCCGCCGAGGCTCCGGTAGGTCGCCAGCTTGGCCTGGACCTCCGGTGCCAGGCGCAGGACGACGGCGTCGTCGGCCAGCACGCCGGTGTACCGCACGGTGCGGACGCCGTCCAGCTCCTCCTCCCCGTTCCGGACGACCCGGGTCAGCGTGGAGAGCTGCTGCAGGACGTGCTCCGGGTCGTTGACCGGCGACCGGAGCAGGGCGTGCGCGACGGGCCGCTCGCGGTCGATCGCCGCCCAGGACCCCGCGGGCACGCCCGCCGAGCCGCGCACGTACACCTGGCCGTCGGCGAAGACCTCGTCGAGGTGGCTGATCGCGCCCCCGGGGAGGTCGACGCCGAGCTGCCCCCGGTCCGCCGCCATGTCGAAGTCCCCGGCCACGGCCAGGTTGTACGTGGTGTCGCCGTTGGTGAGCTGCACGGTCTGGCCGACCCTGGCGCTGGTGCGGCCGGTGGCGGCCGCGGCCTCGCGCACGGCGGCGGCATGCTCCGCGGACGGCGCGGCCGGGGCGCTCGTGGCACCCGTGGGCGTCGCCGGAGCGCCGGACGGCGGCGGGGTGCTCACGGCCGCGGTGCCCGCCACCGGTGCGCCCGCCGACACCGAAACGCTCGCCGAGGCGCTCGCCGACGGCCCGGCGGCGCTCCCGCCGGCGGCGGACGAGCAGCCCGCCGCGCACAGCAGCGCGAGCACGGTACTGACGAGACCTGTGGAACGGCGCACTTCTTCCCCCGACCTGGTGGTGACACGGTGACGACGGCCGGGCCCGCCGCGCGGTGCGACGTCCCCGTGGTGGTGCGTGCTCCGCACCCGCCCGGCACACCGACCCTATCGGGCCAGGTCAGGGGCGTTCCGGCGGGGTGGTGCGACCCGGCCCCGGGCGGTCCCGGGGCGGCCCGGGCCTATCGGGTCGGGTCCGAGCGGAAGGCCCGCCGGTAGGCGGCGGGCGTGGTGCGCAGGGCTTCGTGGAAGCGCCGGCGCAGGTTGACCGCCGAGGAGGGGCCGACCCGGTGCGCGATGGTCTCCACCGGCAGGTCGGTCTCCTCCAGCAGGGCCCGGGTGGCGGCGATCCGCCGGTCCAGCAGCCAGCGTCCGGGACTGATGCCCAGTTGCTCGGTGAAGCGCCGGGTCAGCGTGCGGCCCGAGACCTGGGAGCGGAGCGCCATCTCGGCGACGCTGACCTGCTGGTCCAGCCGCCCGCCCAGCCACTCCAGCAGGGGAGCCAGCGAGTCGGTGACCGGTCCGGAGGTCGGCAGTTCGGCGTACTGCAGCTGGCAGCCCTCGCGGTGCGGCGGCATCACCATCTGCCGGGCGATCCGCATCGCGTGCGCGGCGCCGTGGTCGGTGCGCACCAGGTGCAGGCAGAGGTCGACGCCGGCCGCCGATCCGGCGCTGGTGGCGACATCGCCGTGGTCCACGTAGAGCACCGCGGGGTCGACCCGGGCCCGGGGGAACCGGTCGGCCAGTTCGGCGGCCCGGGCCCAGTGGGTGGCGGCCCGCCGGCCGTCCAGCAGTCCGGCGGCGGCGAGCACGAAGGCGCCCGAGCAGATGCCGACGATCCGCGCGCCGCGCCGGTGCGCCCGGCGGACCGCCTCGACCACCGCCGGCGGCACCTCGGTGCCGGCCGGCTGCTGCCAGCCGGGGACCAGGACGGTGTCCGCGCGCTCCAGCGCGTCCAGGCCCGCCGTGACCAGCAGGTCGTAGCCGACCTGGGTCCGCACCGGACCGGGGTGCTCGGTGCAGACCTCGAACGTGTAGCGGGCGGGGATCGCCGGGCCGTGGTCGCCCAGCACCTCGGTCGCGCAGGCCAGCAGGAAGGTCGACTGCGGGGGCTGGAGCAGGGCCACGACCCGGTGCGGCGCCGGGGGTTCGGGCGGCGGACGAAGCGTCATGGCGCGAAAGTACCCCATCATGTCGTTCGGGACACTGGGGTAGTCGAATGGTCCAGACCACCATCGTGCTGTGACCACCTCGCAGACGCACACCCAGAACGCACAGAACAGCCCGAACACCAAGGACGCGCAGAGCACCAAGGACGCGCAGAGCACCAAGGACGCGCAGAACAGTCGGACCACCCGGAACATCTGGACCACCCGGAACGTCTGGACCACTCGGGCCGCCCGGACCGGTCCGCCGCCCGCCCGGCCCCCGTTGTGGGACCGGCGCTTCACGCTCTACTTCATCGCCCGCGCGGTCTCGCTGGTCGGCGACGCGATGATGCCGGTCGCCACCGCACTCGCGGTCGGCGCGCTCTACGGGATCTCCGGGGTCCGGGACGGTCGTCGCCCTGGTCCTGTTCGGCGGGGTGCTCGCCGACCGGGTCGGTGCGCGCCGGATGATGGTCGGCGCGGACCTCGCCCGGGTGCTCACCCAGGGGGTGCTGGCCGCCGCGTTCTTCGTGGGACCGCCGCCGTTCTGGCTGCTGGTGACCATGGCGGCGCTGGCCGGTGCGGCCACCGCGATGTTCCAGCCGGGGGTGAACGGGATGGTCCCGCTGGTCGCCCGCGAGCCCCAGCGGGCGAACGCCACGCTCAAGGTGGCCGACGCGCTCGCCCAACTGCTCGGCCCGGCCCTGGCGGGCCTGCTGATCGCGCTGACCGGCGCCGGGACGGTCTACGCGATCGACGGCGCCACCTTCCTGCTCAGCGCCCTGTGCCTGGCGCTCATCCGGCTCGCCCCGGCCGGCGCGCCCGAGGCCGCCCCGGCCGCCGCCGGCCCCGGTGCCCGCACCGGCGGTTCGCTCCGCCGCGACCTGCGCCAGGGCTGGCAGGAGTTCCGTGCGCGCACCTGATGTGGGCGGTGATCCTGATCTGGGTGGGGTACGGCGTGCTGCTCTTCGGTCCGCTGGTGCCGCTCAGCTCGGCGCTGGTCGGTGCCCGGCTCGGCCCGAACGCCTACGGTCTGGCGGTCTCCTTCCTCGGCGTCGGAACGGTGCTCGGCGGGCTGCTGGCCCTGCGGGTGCGCCCGGCCCGGCCGTTGGCCGCCGGTGCGGCGGCGATGGCGCTGTACACCGTGCTGCCGCCCTGCGTCGCCCTGGACACCGGCCTGCCGGTGCTGCTGGCGGGCCACGTGCTCGGCGGCGGCGCCTGGGCGTTCTGGTCGGTGATGTGGGCGACCAGTGTGCAGACCCACACCCCGCCCGCGGTGCTCAACCGGGTCAGCGCGTACGAGCTGGCGGGCTCGGTGTCCGGGATCGCGCTCGGTCAGATCCTGGCTGGACCGGCCACCGCGCTGGCCTCCCCGGGGCGGCTGCTGCTGGTGTCGGCGGGTGCCTGCCTGGCGGGCTGCGTGGCGTTGTTCGCGATCCCGGCGATCCGCACGCTGGGCCGTGCGGCTCCCGCGGGCGGCACGCCGGAGGCGCCGGGCCGACCCGGACCTGCGGCCTCGGAGGCCACGGACTGCTGACGTAGCGCCGGGTGGGCGCCGGGGCGCGGAGCGGCCGGTGCCGCCGGGGTGATCGCGCCGCGCACCGGCCGCACACCGGTGGCACCACCGGGGCGCGGCCGTGCACGGCACGCGCCGGCGCCCCCCGCCGGGCCGCTCGACCGGGCCCGCGCCCTGTAGGTGATCCCATATCCGGGATAGCATCGCGAATATGGGAATCGATACGGCCGCCGACGAGCGGCTGGCCATCCGACTGGCCGAACTCCGCGTCGAACGCGGTTGGACGCTGGAGGAGTTGGCGCGCCGGGCAGAGGTGAGCCGGTCCACGCTGTCCCGGGTCGAGCGGGCGGAGGTCAGCCCGACGGCCGCCCTGCTCGGCCGGCTCTGCGCCGTGTACGGGCGCACGATGTCGCGGCTGCTCGCCGAGGTCGAGTCGGCCCCGGCCGGGCTGGTCCGGGCCGGGGAGCAGCGGGTCTGGCATGACGAGGCGACGGGGTTCGTGCGGCGTTCGGTGTCCCCGCCGGACGGCTCGCTGCGGGCCGAGATCATCGAGGGGCTGCTGCCGGCGGGCGCCGACATCGCCTACGACCGGCCGTCCGTCCCCGGCCTGGAGCACCACCTCTGGCTGCTGGAGGGCCGGTTGGAGCTGACCGTCGACGGCGAGCCGCAGCAGCTCGCGGCCGGCGACTGCCTGCGGTTCACCGCCGACAGCACCCGGTTCCGCAGCCCGGGGCCCGAGGCCGCCCGCTACGTCCTGGTGGTGGTCGAGCCGTGACCCCCGCCACCGGCCCGGCGGCGCCGCCCCGGGAGCGCTTCGACGCGGCCGGGCGCCGCGTCCTGCTGGTCTGCGTCGCGGGCGGGTTCACCACCCTGCTCGACCAGTCCGTCCTCAACACCTCGATACCCGCCCTACGGGAGAGCCTGCACGCCGGCCCCGCCCATCTGCAGTGGATCGTCGCCGGCTACTCGCTCGCCTTCGGCCTGGCCCTGGTCCCGGGCGGGCGGCTCGGCGACGTCCGCGGCCGCAAGTGGTTCTTCGTCACCGGCCTGGCCGTGTTCACCGCCGTCAGCGTGCTCTCCGCGACCGCGACCGAGCCCTGGGTGCTGGTGGCCGCCCGGCTGCTCCAGGGCGCCGGGGCCGGGCTGGTCAACTCCCAGATGATCGGCACCATCCAGGACGTGTTCGACGGCCAGCTGCGGGCCCGGGCGCTCGGGATGTACGCCGTCACCGGCGGCCTGGCCTTCGCGCTCGGGCCGCCGATCGGCGGCGCCGTCCTCGCCGCGGTCGGACCGGAGTTCGGCTGGCGGCTGACCTTCCTGCTCAACGTGCCGTTCGGGCTGGCGACCGTCGTGCTGGCGGCCCGCTGCCTGCCGCGCCCGCGCCCCAGTGCCCGCGACGCCGACCTCGACCTGGTCGGGCTGCTGCTGGTCGCCGCGCTGACCCTGGTGCTGATGCTGCCGTTCGTGCAGCCGCCCGCCTGGACCGGCTGGCTGGCCTTCGGCGCCGCCGCGGCCCTGCTGCTGGGCGCGCTGGTGTGGTGGCAGCGCCGCTGCGCCCGGGCCGGCGGGCACCCGTTGATCCACCCGGCGCTCACCCGGTCCGCGCCGTACGCGCTCGGCACGGCGGTGGCGATGGCCCAGTTCGGCTCGTCCGTGGCGGCCGGGCTGGTGCTGGCGATGTTCCTGCAGGACGGGCTCGGCCTCTCCCCGATGGGCGCGGCGCTGGTCGCGCTGCCCTCGGCGGTCTCGATGGGCGTCGCCTCGGCGCTCGCCTGGCGGGTGGTGCGGCGCTTCGGCCGGAGGACCGTCACCGCGGGCCTGACGCTCGCGGCGCTGGTGATGCTCACCGGCGGCCTGGTCGTGCGGTGGGCGCCGACGGGTGGGCTGCCCTGGCTGCTGGCGGGGCTGCAACTGCTCGGTGGCGCGGCCGCGGGCGTGATGGGTGCGACCAACCAGGCGTACGTGCTGCGCCATGCGCCCGCCGAGGCGGCCGGGGTGAGCGGGGCGATCCTGCAGATGGCGCAGCGGATAGCGGCGGCGGTCTGCGTCTCGGCGCTCTCCGGCGTCTACCTGCGCGCGACGGGCGGCGGTGGCGGTCACCGGGCCGCGTACACCTCCGCCAGTGCCGTCTGCGCGGCGGTGGCCGCCCTGGCGGTGCTGGCCTCGGTGCTCGCGAGCCGGGCGGCGGCCCGGGAGGACGCGCGACCGGGGGCGGTACCGCTGCCCGGGCAGGCCGCTCCCGGAGCGCCCGCTCCCGGCCGGACCGGCGAGGAGCGGACCGGCGAGGTGCGGGCCGACGAGGTAGGCGAGGTGCCGGTCGGCGAGGCGCAGGCCGGGAAGGTGCGGGCCGGCGAGGTACCGGCCCGGGGATAGGACCGTGACCGGCCGGGTTGAGCGGTGGGCGAACGGCCTGTCGGCAGCCGGGGGCCACGGCATACGGTGATCGGCATGACCGATCATCGGACCGTGGAACTGCCGGAGGTCACCCTCGCCTACCGCGAGTCCGGCCCGCCGGGTGCCCCGCCGCTGCTCCTGCTGCACGCGCTCGGCGAGCGGGCCACCGACTGGGCCGGCGTGCTGCCGGACCTCGCGCCGCGCCACCGCGTCCTCGCGCTCGACCTGCGCGGCCACGGGGACAGCGGCCGGCCCGGCCGGTACGGCGTCGAGCCGATGCGGGACGACGTCCTCGCCTTCCTGGACGCCCTCGGGCTGGACCGGGTCGATGTCGTCGGGCACTCGATGGGCGGTGTGGTGGCGTACCTGCTGGCGCAGGAGCACCCCGAGCGGGTCGGCCGGCTGGTGCTGGAGGACGTCCCGGCGCCCTACCCGCGTCCGGCGGCCCCGGTGGCCGACGCGCCCCCCGGGCCGGTGGACTTCGACTGGGCGGTGGTGAAGCCGGTCAAGGCGCAGCTGGACACCCCCGAGCCGGTCTGGCTCGAGCGGATGGCCGCGATCACCGCACCCACCCTGGTGGTGGCCGGGGGCCGGGCGAGCCACGTCCCGCAGGACCGGATCGCCGAGATGGCCGGGCGGATCCCCGACTGCCGGGTGGTCACCGTCGAGGCCGGGCACCTGGTGCACCACACCCGGCCGGCGGAGTTCGTCGCGGCCGTCGCGCCGTTCCTGGACCTCGCCCGGCGCTGAGGGGCGAGCGCGGCGCCGCCCCGGGCGACCGGGGCGGCGCCGCGCCCGGGATCAGACGCCGTGCTCGGCCGGGAGCCGGCCCGCCCGGACGGCCGTGACCAGGTCGGCGTGGTCCGCCTCGGTCCGGTCCGCGTACGCCACCGCGAAGGTGGCGACCGCCTCGTCCAGCGCCTCGTTCTTGCCGCAGTAGCCGGTGATCAGGCCCGGGTCGGCGGTGTGCGCATGGGCCCGGGCGAGCAGGGCGCCGGTGATCCGGGCGTAGTCGTCGAGCTGGGCGGGCAGCAGCGCCGCCGGGTCCACGCTGCCCTTGCGGTTGCGGAACTGCCGTACCTGGTAGGGCAGTCCGTCCACGGTGGTCCAGCCGAGCAGGGTGTCGCTGACCACCTGCATCCGCTTCTGGCCGAGGACCACCCGGCGGCCCTCGTGGCCCTCCGGCGCGGTCACCGGGTACCCGGCGCGGGCCAGGTGCGGCAGCAGGACCGACGGCCGGGCCTCCTTCACCTGGAGCACCAGCGGCTGCTCCCGGTGGTCGGTCAGCAGCACGACGTACGAGCGGGTGCCGACGCTGCCGGTGCCCACCACGCGGAACGCCACGTCCTGCACCCGGTAGCGGGCGAGCAGCGGGTGCAGCTCCGCGGGCACCGTGCCGACGTAGGGGCCCAGCGCGGCGGCCACCGCGGCGGCCGTCGCGTCCGGGACCTCGCTGAGCACCGGGGGCGCCGCGGTGAACCGCAGGCCGCCGTCCTGCGCGCGGACGGTGGACTTGGCCGCGAACCTGGCGCTGGTGTTGCCCAGCGCCTTCGCGCCGACCTTCTGCAGGGCGTCGGCCAGGTCGTGCGCCTGCGCGAACGAGACCAGCTGGTCGTCGGCGACGGCGTTCCAGGCGTCCAGGACGGGCAGCTTGGCCAGCGCGCGCATGGTGCGGCGGTACGAGCCGGCGGCGTCGAACGCGGCCTGGCGGGCGGTGGTCTCGTCGGCCCCGACCTCGCGGCCGGCCAGTACCAGGCTGGCGGCGAGCCGCTTGAGGTCCCACTCCCACGGGCCGGGCACGGTCTCGTCGAAGTCGTTGATGTCCATCACCAGCTGCCCGCGGGCGTCGCCGTACAGGCCGAAGTTGGCCGCGTGCGCGTCGCCGCAGAGCTGGGCGGTGATCCCGGAGGTGGGCGTCGGGGCGAGGTCGGCGGCCATCAGGCCGGCCGAGCCGCGCAGGAAGGCGAACGGCGTGGCCGCCATCCGGCCCAGCCGGATCGGGACCAGCTCGGTGATCCGCCCGGCGTTGGACGCCTCGATCGCCGCTATGGCGGTCGGACGGTCGTCGGCGGTGGCGAACTCGGCGTGCCGCTCGCGCGGGATGCGCTCGCGCAGGGCCTTGCCACGCTCGCGGGAGCGGCCGTCGTGGTGCGGCGCGAACCCGTCGACGGCGAACCGCCGCCCCCGGCCGGCCGCTTCCGCCCGCACGCCGGACTCCTCCACCGCTTCGGTGAGCTGCGTCATGGTGCCCCGCCCCGTCCTCTGTCGTTCCCGCCCGCGACCTGCGCGGACCCGGCCCGTCGGCGGGCCGGGCAGCAGGTTACCCGCCCGCCCGGACAACCCGTCGGGAGGGAGGGACGCCCGGGGCGGTGCCGCGGTTGCGGGGGCGGGGCGCGGCGTCAGCCCCCGAGAAGCGCTTTGTGGGCGCCGTACGCCTCGATGAAGCCCTGGACGGCCCGCAGGTCGCCCGGGAAGGACGCGGACCGCCACTTCGCCTTCGTGCCGTCGCGGTACTGGAGGTCGATCCAGACGGCGAGGTTCACCATGGTGCTGTCGGAGAAGCTCTGCCCCCTCACCTGGAGGGTGATGTCGGTGAGGGCGTAGAAGTCGACGACGGCCGGCGGGTGGCGCTCGTCCGTGTACTCGACGGTGCCGTCCGGGGTGATGACCAGCAGCGGGTCCGGATCGTCCGACGTCCCCCGGAAGAACCCCTTCAGCTTGCCCCGCCGCTTGGTGAAGACGTGCCAGTCCGTCGGTACGGGGCCTTGGCGTGCCTGCCAGAGGATCGTGCGCGGATCGGTCATGTCAGCTCCGGATCGTGCCACCACCGCCGACCGGTGGACGCCCCCGAGGAGGCGTGCGCGTACGGGTCGGCGACGGCGCCCGCCGACCGCGCGCGGGGCGGCTCCGGACCGACCGGGACCACCAAGGATTCTCCGTCCCGCACCGACCGGGCGCCACCGCGGCACCGGGTGGTCCCCGGCTCGCGACACCCCCTAGGGTGGCCCGATGGGTGAGCTTCGGGGGAGTGGCGGTGTCCGGGCGGCGGCCGGGGTGGCGGCGGTGCTGGTGGTGGGGGCCGGGCTCGGGGTGCGGGCGGTCGGCGGGGGCGAGGTCGCCAAGTACGCGGGCGACGCGCTGTACACGGTGCTGGTGTACGCCCTGGTAGTGCTCGTCGCGCCGCGGCTGCGTCCGGTGGCCGCCGGTGCGGTGGCGGCGGGGCTGAGCTGGGCGGTGGAGCTGTTCCAGCTCACCGGCGTCCCCGACGACCTGGCGCGGCGCAGCACGGCGGCCCGGCTGGTGCTCGGGTCCACCTTCAACGCGCCGGACCTCTGCTGGTACCTGGTCGGCGCGGCGGCCGCCGCGCTGCTGCACGCGGGGGCGGCCCGGCTGGTGCGGTCCGCTTCCGCGGGGAGGGGGACCGCACCCGGCCGGGCCTGATGGTTCGTCAGAGCGGGAGCAGCTCCGGCCGCTTCGCCTCGACGTGGTCGCCGGAGGACTCGCCGCGCAGCCGGCGGCCGACCCACGGCAGCAGGAACTCGCGCGCCCACTGGAGGTTCTCCCGGCGCTGGTCGGCGGCGGACTGGTACGGCAGGACCGGCCAGGGCGCCTCCGGGTCCTGCTCGGTGCGCAGGCCCAGCGAGCGGGCGGCCAGCAGGGCGACCCGCTGGTGGCCGTCGGGCGAGAGGTGCAGGCGGTCCTCGCTCCACGCCCGGCGGTCCTGCACCGCGCGCAGCGACCAGAGGTCCGCGACCTTGCAGCCGTTGCGGTCGGCGACGGCCCGCATGTGGCCGTTGTACGTGGCGATCTTGCCGCGCAGGTGCTTCAGCAGCGGCACGCCCCGGGTGTCGAAGCCGGTGCAGATGAGCACCGTCCCGGCGGACTCGGTGAGTTGGACGATGGCGCGCTCGAAGCGCTCGGCGACCTCGTCCGGGTCGCTGCCGGGTCGCAGGATGTCGTTGCCGCCGGCGCAGAAGGTCACCAGGTCCGGCTGGATGCGCCGGACCTGCGGCACCTGCTCCGCCGTGACCTGGTCGAGCAGCCGGCCCCGCACCGCGAGGTTGGCGTAGCGGAACTCGCCCGGCGGGCGTCCGTCGGCGAGCAGGCCGGCGAGCCGGTCGGCCCAGCCGGCGAAGGCGCCGCCGACGCCGGGGTCGTTGAGCCCCTCGGTGAAGCTGTCCCCGAGGGCCGCGTACGAACTGAGGTCAAGAGTCTCCTGGAGGTACGGCATGAAGGAGATAGTTCACTGTCTCAAGTGACCTACGCCACCGTAGGTGGCCCTCGGGGGGACGTGAGATGGACCACGTACGGATTCAGCAGGTTCCGGGAATATCGCGAGGGGCGGGGCGCGCCGGGGGCGCCGGGCGCTCGAACCGACCTGATGGGCCGTCAGGCTGGTGGCTCAGATAGCTCCGTCGGAGAAATGACAAGATCGCGACCCCCTTCCGCTTCCGGTCCGCCGGTGCCCACCCTGGAAGGGCCCCGCCGTTCGGCGGGCGCCCCACCCAGGAGGGCGCAAGCATGACCGACACCGATCCCCGCACCGCGTCCGGGACCCCCGGAACGGGCTGGTACGTCGACGACCGCTGCACCAACTGCGACGTCGCCCGCCAGCTCGCCCCCGATCTGATCCACGAACGCGACGGCCGCTCCGAGGTCGTCCGCCCGCCCCGCGACGAGGCCGAGCTGCGGCAGCTCTACGCCGCCGCCCACGCCTGCCCCACCCGTTCCGTCCGCCTCCGCGGCCGGCCGCTCGACCCGGCACGGGACCCGTTCCCGCTCGCGCTCGACGAGGACCTGCTGCTGTGCGGCCACAACTCCCAGCACACCGCCGGCGCCAACGCGTACCTGCTGCGCCGGCCCGGCGGGTACCTGATGGTGGACACGCCCCGGTACGCCGAACCGCTGGCCGCCCGCTACGAGGCGCTCGGCCCGGTGACCGACGTGCTGCTCACCCATCGCGACCACGCGGCGCACGGCCGCGCGTACGCCGACCGGTTCGGCGCGCGGCTCTGGATCCACGAGGGCGACCTCGACGCCGCGCCCGACGCCGACCGGGTGCTGCGCGGCCGGGAACCCGTGGAGATCGCCCCCGGGGTCGTGGCCCACCCGTTCCCCGGGCACACCCTGGGCAGCGTCCTGTACGTGGCCGACGACCGGTACTGCTTCAGCGGCGACAGCTTCTACTGGTCGCGCACCACCGGTGACCTGGAGGTGGCCGACGGGGTCACCTGGTACTCGATGGAGGAGCTGGCGGCCTCGCTCGCCCGCGGCGTCGGGCGCCTGCGCTTCGAGTGGGTGCTGCCGGGGCACGGCGACCGGCGGCGGATGCCGGCCCAGGAGGCCGACCGGCGGCTGCGGGCGCTGGCCGAGCGGTGCGCCGGGCTGCGGACGAGGCCGGTCGACTTCGTCCTGCGCTGGTAGGCCGGCGGCCGGGCGGCGGCGCCCCGGCATCGTGAGGGAGCCTTCGGGCACCCGTGCCCCGGTGCCCGGCACCCCTGCACCCGGCGCCCCTGCACCCGGCGCCCCTGCACCCGGCGCCCCCGTGCGCCGGGGTGCGCGCCGGGTGCGCGGGGGGTTGCACCCGGCGATGCTGTCCGCTCATGTGTGCGAACTGACTCGCGTGGGCAGCCGCCCTCTGGGGTGCGATACGCACCGGCACGCCCCACGTGCTCCGGTATCCGAGGCCGCGTTCTCCACCGCCCCGGCGCCCCAGCACACAGCATCCCGATCCCAGCAGTCCCGGACGGCGGAGGTAGCCGCATGCCGAACCGAACCCCGGAGCGCACCGCGAGGCCGCGGCGCTACCTGATGTGCCGGCCGACGCACTTCACCGTCGACTACGCGATCAACCCCTGGATGGACCCGGCCCGGCCGACCGACACCGAGCTCGCCGTCCGCCAGTGGGAGCGGCTCTGTTCGATCTACCGGCGGCTCGGCCACACCGTCGAGCTGATCGAGCCGGTGCCGGGCCTGCCCGACATGGTCTACACCGCCAACGGCGCCACCGTCCTGGACGGCCGGGCCCTGGTCGCGACCTTCCGGCACCCCGAGCGGGCCGGCGAGTCCGACGCCCACGAGGCGTGGTTCCGGTCCGCCGGCTACCGCGAGGTCCACCGGGCGGGGCACGTCAACGAGGGGGAGGGCGACCACCTGGTGGTGGGCCGCCGGGTGCTGGCCGGCACCGGGTTCCGTACCGATCCGGCGGCGCACGCCGAGGCCCGGGCCCTGTTCGGGGTCCAGGTGCTCGGCCTGACCCTGGTCGACCCGCGCTTCTACCACCTGGACACCGCGCTCGCCGTCCTCGGCGACGACCACGTCATGTACTACCCCGAGGCCTTCACCCCCGACAGCCAGGCGCTGCTCCGCAGCCTCTACCCCGACGCGATCCTCGCCGACCGCGCGGACGCCGAGGTGTTCGGCCTCAACGCGGTCTCGGACGGGCGGCGGGTCCTGCTGCCGGAGGCCGCCAAGGCGCTGGCCGGCCGGCTGGCCGAGCACGGCTACGAACCGGTGCCGGTGGACGTCTCCGAGCTGCTCAAGGGCGGCGGCGGCGCCAAGTGCTGCACCCTGGAGCTGCGGCCGGCCTGAGCGCCCCCGGCCGTCCGCTGAGCGCCCCCGGCCGCCCGGAGGGCACTCGGGCCGGGGGCGCTCGGGCAGCGGTGGTCCGGCAGTGGTCGCTCAGGCAGTGGACGCCTGGGCTCAGGCGTCCTGTCCCAGCCAGAGGTCGGGGCCGAACACCTCGTAGTGGATGTCGGCGGCCGCCACGCCCGCGGCGAGCAGCTGGGCCCGCACCGAGCGGAGGAAGGGCAGTGGCCCGCACAGGTAGGCGACGGTCCCGGCCGGGACCGGCACCGTCGAGAGGTCGACCAGGCCGGTGCGCTCGGCGGGCCAGTCGCCCACCGGCCGCTCGTAGAAGACGTGCGCGACGGCGTTCGGCAGCTCGGCGGTGAGCCGGTCGAGCTCGGCCCGGAAGGCGTGCGCGTGCTGGTCCCGGTCGCCGTGCACGGCGATCACCGTCCGGGGGGAGCCGGTGGTGGCGAGGTGGTCCAGCATGGCCGTCATCGGCGTGTTGCCGATTCCGGCCGAGGCCAGCAGCACCGGTCCGGCGCCGTCGGCGAGGGTGAGGTCGCCGAGCGGCGGGGCGAGTTCGACCACGTCGCCGGTGTGCAGGTGGTCGTGCAGGTGGTTGGACACCTCGCCGGCCGGTGCCCCGTCGGCCCCGGCACCGACCCGCTTGACGGTGAACCGGAGCGCGCCGCCGGAGCTCCCCGAGAGGCTGTACTGGCGGATCTGCCGGGCGCCGTCCGCCATCGTCGCGCGCACCGAGACGTACTGGCCGGGCCGTGCGGGCGGGACGGGGCCGCCGTCGGCGGGGCGGACCAGGTAGGTGGTCACGTCGTCGGTCTCCCGGCGCCGGGCGATCACGGTGAAGCGGCGCCAGAGGTCGTCCGGGTCGCCCGACTGCGCGGCGGCGGTCTCGGCGCGCAGCCGGTCCTCGATGGCGATCAGCGCGTTGGCCATCAGCCAGTACACCTCGTCCCAGGCGGCGGCGACCTCCGGGGTGACGGCCTCGCCGAGCACCTCGACGATGGCGGCGAACAGGTACTTCTGGACGATCGGGTACTCGTCGTTCCGGATGCCGACCGAGACGTGCTTCTGGGCGATCCGGGCGAGCATGGCGTCCGGCCGCAGGTCGGGGCGGGCGATCAGGGCGGACGCGAAGGCGGCTATCGAGCCGGCCAGCGCCTGCCGCTGGGTGCCGTTGGCCTGGTTGCCCCGGTTGAACCGGTCGCGCAGCAGCTCCGGGTGGTCGGCGAAGAGCGTGTCGTAGAAGAGCGGCGTGATCTCGCCGATCGCGCCGCCCACGGCGGGCAGGGTGGCTTCGACGATCTCGGCGGACTTGGCGGACAGCATGGGGCTCACTCCGAACTGGCATCTGAGATGCGTATTAAAGGTCGTGCGGAGGCGCGACCCGGCGGGTCGGTGGACGGGGGTGTGGGGTCAGCCGGCGGGTCCGCCGGAGAGGCTCAGCAGGACCGGCCCGGTGGGCGGGCCGACCAGGTCGTCGATCGAGAGCGGATCGAGCGAGGCGAAGAACGCCTCCTGCGCGGTCCGCAGCGCCCCGCGCAGCCGGCAGGCGGCCCGTAGCGGGCAGGGCGGCTCGTCCTCGCAGCCGACCACGTCGCCGACGCCCTCCAGCTCGCGGACCAGCACCCCGAGCGACCCGGTCCGGCCGGTGGAGGTGAGCGCGAGGCCCCCGCCCCGCCCGCGCCTCGCCTCGACCGCACCGAGGTGCTGGAGCCGGCTGACGACCTTGGCGGCGTGGGTGTACGGCACGCCCACCGACTCGGCCACCTCGCGGGTGGTCGGGTTCGCGTCCTCGTCGAGGACCGCCAGCCGCATGGCGATGCGGAGGGCGATGTCGGTGCTCTTGGTCAGCCTCACGCCCGGCAGGCTATCGAATACGAATTCTGTACTCCAATTTGGGGTGCGCCCTCGGCGCCCGGGCCGAGCTGCTCCCGGTGGCACGCGGACGCGCCCCGCCGGGAGCCGGCGGGGCGCGTGGTGGGCGGCGGGGCGGGCGGGCGAGCCGGTCAGCTCCGGACCGCCTCCGGCCGGGCCGGCGCGCCCGCGACCGGGTCGGCGGCGGCCGGGCCGCCGATCACGAACGGTGCGGGCCGACGGGCCGGGACGAGCAGGGCGGCGACGGCCGCCGCCAGGCAGAAGGCGGCGAGCAGGGCGAACCCGTGGGTGTAGCCCGATTCGTAGGGGTGGCCGGAGGGCTGCAGGTGGCCGGTGACCAGGCTGGTCATCAGCGCGGCGCCGATGGAGCCGCCGATGGTGCGGATGTTGGCGTTCATGCCGGTGGCCGCGCCGGTCTGCGCGGCGGGCACGCTCTGGACGATGAGGTTGCTCATCGAGGCGAAGGCGAGGCCGATGCCGAGCCCGAAGACCCCCGCCGCCAGGGCGACCTGCCACGGCCGGTCGTGCCAGGCGGCGAGCATCGCGCAGGCGGCCGAGCCGAAGACGGCGCCCGCGGTCAGCTGGGCCTTGGCGGGGAACCGGCCGGCGAGGCGCCCGCTGAGGATCCCGGCCACGAACATGGTGACCAGCATGGGCAGCATCAGGAGCCCCGCGCCGGTGATGCTCGACCCGAAGCCGTAGCCGGCCGAGGTCGGCGTCTGCGCGAAGCCGGGGAGGAAGGCCCAGACCGCGTACATGCCGCCGCCGAAGAGCAGGGCGGCGGTGTTGGTCGTCCAGACCGCCGGGAGGCGCATGATCCGCAGGTCGATCAGCGGGTTGCGCGAGCGGGCCTCGACCAGGGCCCAGAGGCCGAACAGGACCACGGCCGCGACCAGCAGGCCGATCACCTCGTTGGAGCCCCAACCCCACTTCGAGGCCTGGCTGATGGGCAGCAGCAGGGCCACCAGCCAGCCGGAGAGGAGGACGGCGCCGAGCCAGTTGACACTGCCCGCGCCGCCGGCGCCCTCGGCGCGCTTGGGCGACTCCGGGACGTAGCGCTGGGCGATCACGGCGGTGACGGCGACGATGATCACCGGGAACCAGAAGAGCCAGCGGTAGTCCAGCGCGCCGACGATCGGTCCGGCCAGGACCATGCCGAGGCCGCTGCCCACCGCGATGACGGCGGACAGGTTGCTGATGCCGGTCGCCACCCGGGAGGCGGGGAACTCGTCGCGGATGATGCCGAAGGACAGCGGGAAGAGCGCGCCGGCGATGCCCTGGATGACCCGGGCGATGATCAGGACGGTGATGTTGGGAGCCAGGGCGGCGACCAGGCAGCCCACCAGGAGCGCGCCGAGCGCGGCGACCAGGGTGCGCTTCTTGCCGACCAGGTCGCCCACCCGCCCGAGGATCGGCGTGAAGATCGAGGCGGAGAGCAGGTAGGCGGTCATCACCCAGGTGACGGTGGCCTGCGAGGTGTTCATCGCGTGCTGGACGGTGGGCAGGGCGGGCGTGATCAGCGACTGGAGCAGGGCGAACACGCCCGCGCCGGTCGCGAGGACGCCGAAGGTGAGGCGATTGGACGGGCGGCTCATCGAACCTTCTCGGGGCATGGGGCGCGCAAGGGGAACGCGCCCACGGGCTGCGGGCGGAAGCGGTGTGCGTGGTGCTGGTGTGCGTGCTGGGTGGTGCGTGGTGCGTGGTCGTGCTGCGTCGTGCGCTGTGTGCTGGGTGGCGCGCGCTGTGCGGTGCCGGTGCCGGTGCCGGTGCCGGTGCGGTCGGAGCCGTGGTGCGTACCGCCGGACGCGCGGCGAAGCGCGGGGTGTGGAGAACGGGCCAGCGGGGCCGGTGCGTACGGCTCGGGCCGGCGGGTGCGCTCGGGATCCGGGGCTGGATCGACGGACGTGCTGGTGCCTCCACCGGGTGTGCCGGCAGGGGCGGGGACAGGACCTCACTGCTAAAGTTGAGGCATGCCTCCAGATTAGCGGAGGCACACCTCCGCTTCAACCCGGTGTCCGAAAAGAGAGCCCCAGTGACGGAACAGGTCGTGGTCGGCGAGTTTGTGGCGGCCCAGCGCCCGCGCCGCGCCGATGCCGCGCGCAACTTCGACGCGCTGCTGGTCGCCGCCCGCGAGGCCTTCGCCGAGCACGGCGCCGAGGCCTCGCTGGAGGACATCGCCCGGCGGGCCGGCGTCGGCATCGGCACCCTCTACCGCAACTTCCCCACCCGTCGGCACCTCTTCGAGACGGTCTACGCCAACGAGGTCAACGAACTGAGCCTGGCCGCAGGGGAGTTGTCGGGCGAGTCGCCCTGGGAGGCGCTGACCGGCTGGCTGCGCAGGTTCGTCGCCTACACCCTGACCAAGCGGGCGATCCGCGAGGCCCTGGAGGGGGAGGAGTCGGACATCTTCCTGGCCTGCCGGCAGTCGATGTTCGACGCGAGCGCACCGCTGCTCAGGCGCGCGCAGGACGCGGGGGTGGCGCGGGCGGACATGTCCATCGACGACCTGCTGCGCCTCGTCTCGGGTGTCAGCTCGGTCGCGTTCCCCGACGAGGAGCAGCGCGACCGCGTCCTGGCCATCGCCCTGGACGGCGTGCGGACCACCGCCTGACCGGTAACCGGGGCTCCCCGGCGGGCCGTTCGCACCCGCCCGCTCGCCCGCGACCTGGGAGAAGCGGGTGCGGGCCGTCCCGGCCACCGGCGTGTCGGCGGCGTCTCCTACGATGACGGGCATGAACGCTGACGGGTCGGACGCACGGCTCATCGACGGCCGGTTCGAGCTGCTGCAACGACTCGGCGGCGGAGGTATGGGCCTGGTCTGGCGCGCCCGGGACAACGCGCTCCACCGCGAGGTGGCGCTCAAGGAGGTCCGCCCGCCCGACCCGGCGATGGCGGCCGCCAACCCCGAGGACGCGCTGGAGCTGCGCGAGCGGGTGCTCCGCGAGGCGCGCTCCCTGGCGCGGCTCCAGCACCCGAACGTGGTGATCATCCATCACATCGTCGACACCGCCGATCATCCGCACCCCTGGCTCGTGATGGAGCTGGTCACCGGAGGCAGCCTCGCCGACCGGCTCTCCCGCGGCCCGCTCACCGTGCCCGAGGCGGCCCGGATCGGCCGTGGTGTGCTCTCCGCCCTGCGCGCCGCCCACGCCGCCGGCATCCAGCACCGCGACGTCAAGCCCGGGAACGTACTGCTGCGCCCGGACGGCACGCCCGTCCTCACCGACTTCGGCATCGCCGCCATGCAGGGCGCCACCGCCCTCACCAGCACCGGGGCCCTGATCGGCTCGCCCGAGTACATCGCCCCCGAGCGGATCCGCGGGGCGGAGGGCAACCCGTCGTCCGACCTGTGGTCGCTCGGCATGATGCTGTACGTCGCGGTCGAGGGCCACCACCCGCTGCGCCGCGCCACCACGCTCGCCACCCTCGCGGCCGTCCTGGACGAGCCGCTGCCGCCGCCGGCGCGGGCGGGGCAGCTCGCCCCGGTGCTGGCGGCCGTGCTCGCCAGGGATCCGGCGGTCCGGCCGAACGCGGAGCAGCTCGACCAGGCGCTCGCGGCCGCGGAGGCCGGGGCCGCCCCGGGTCCGGCCGGCGGTCCGGTGGCCTGGTCGCCGACGGGTCTCGACCTCCCGCGGCCCGCGTCGACCCCGTGGCCCGGTACCGACCCGGCGATGAGCGCCTGGGCCGGATCCGCGCCCGGATCCGCCCCTGGATCCGGGTACGACAGCGGGGGCGGTACCGGCGGTCCCGGGTACGGCGGCGGCCACGGGTACGGCACCGCCCCGGCCGACACGTTCGGTCACCCCGGCACTGCCGGGCCGGGCCGCCCCGGCGTCCCCGGGCACCCGGTCGACGCGGTCCCGGCGGACGCCGTCCCGACCGGCACGACCACGCACGGCCCGGCGGCCCCGGTGGCTCGGGGCGGGCGGGCGCGGGCGGTCACCCTCTCGGTCGTCGCCGTCGCACTGGCGGGTGCCCTCACCTGGACCCTCCTGCCCGACTCGGGCGCCGAGAACGGCGCGGGCGCCGCCCCGGGCCCGTCGGCGTCCGGCCCGGCGGCGACCGGCAGCACGGGCCCCACCACCCCCGCCGCCGCGTCGACCGCGCCCGAGCCGGTCGCCGCCCCGTCGGTGACGGCCAAGACCGCGCCCCCGTCCGCCGTGCCCCCGGACTTCCTCACCCCGGCCGGGGTCCGCACGACGGTCGAGGCCTTCCGCCCGTCGCTGGCGGATTCCAAGATCACCCAGCTCACCGTCTACCCCACCTACGCGAGCGCCGAGGGGCCGACCGCGGCCGACCCGACGGTGTTCGACCGGCTCAACTACCGCGACGGCAAGGTCACCCGCACCCCGGGCGGCACCATGACGTCCCGTCAGAAGACCGTCGACCTGCGGAGCTACGACTGGGACATCATCCCGGCCCTGCTCCAGAAGGCCCAGGACACCCTCAACGTCCCCAATCCGACCAGCCGTTACCTCATCATCGGTCCGGACAGCTCCGACGGCACGCCCAGCATCAGGGTCTACCTGTCCGGCGAGTACGGCGGCGGCTACCTCTCCGCCGACACCAAGGGCACCGTGAAGCGGTCCTTCCCGCGCGGCAGTTGAGCGCGGCGCCCGGCGGCAGCGCCTGAGCGCGGTCCCCGAGACCGGTACCCGAGCGGCACCCGAGCCGTGCCGGCCTCAGACGGGCGGGGCGGCCAGTGCGCGGAAGGCCAGCAGGGCGATGTCGTCCCGGGTCTCGGCGACCTGGGCGAGCACGTGGTCGCAGAGTTCGTCCAGCGGCCGGTGGCCGACCGCGCCCGCCGCCTGCGCCAGCCGGTCCAGGCCGACGGTCAGGTTCTCCCCGGGCACCTCGACCAGCCCGTCGGTGTAGAGGAGCACGGTGTCCCCGGGCGCGATCCCGGTGCTGTGGGTGTGGCGCCGCTCGGCGGGGGCCACGCAGAGCGGCACGTCGGTCTCCTCGGTCACCAGGAAGCGCGGCTCGCCCGAGGCGGGTACCAGCAGTGGCGGCGGGTGCCCGGCGTTCGACCAGGTCATCCGCCAGCCGTCATCGACCCGGGTCAGGTTCAGGTGGACGGCGGTGGCGAAGGAAGCCACGCCGAGGCCGTCGGCGGCCGTGTCGAGCGCGGCGAGGGTGTCGGCCGGGGTGTGCAGATGAGTGCGGTTGTAGGCGACCGACCGCAGCATGCTGCGCAGCTGCCCCATGGTGGTGGCCGCGGTGAGGTCGTGCCCGGCCACGTCGCCGATGGTCAGGGCGAGCGAGCCGTCGGGCAGCAGGAAGGCGTCGTACCAGTCGCCGCCGACCTCGGCCGCCCGGTTGCCGGGCTGGTAGCGGGCGGCGAGCTCGGCGCCGAGGACGGCCGGCGGGGCGGTGAGCAGCGCCCGTTGGAGGACGAGTGCCACCTGCCGGGTGCGCTGGAGCTCCAGGGTCTGGCGCAGCGTGGCCTGGGCGCGCTGGAGGACGTCCTGGAGCAGGTCGATGTCCGGCCGGCCGGGCGGCGGGGTGTCCTCGCAGCCGGCCGCCGCGGCGAGGGCGACGGTGATGCCGTCGATGACGATCGGCAGCAGGGTGAGGCTGGTGGCGCGGGCCCGGGTGAGCCACTGGGCCGACTCCTGGGGGACGACGCCCGGGGGGATCTCGCCGACCGGGAAGGTCAGGAGCGCGGGGGCCTGGCGGGCGACGACCCGCAGGGCGGCCGGCCCGAGCCGGTAGCTCTGCTGGCGCAGCGCGGGCAGCGGAGGCAGGCCGGGCCGGGCGGTGGAGGCGATCCGGGTGCCGAGGATCTCGTCGGGCCGGGTGGTGTGCTCGCGGGTGGAGAGCAGGAACACCGTGCAGGCGTCGGTGAGCTCCGGGACGACGAGGTCCGCGACGGCGGCGAAGGCGTCGTCCGGGCGGGCGGTCTCGGTCACCGCGAGGGCCCCGGCGAGCAGCCGCTCGCGCAGCCGGTTGCGCCAGCGGTCCTCGATGTCGGAGGTGGCCCCGACCCACTCCACCGGCCGGCCCTCGCGGACGATCGGTACCGCGCGGGCGGAGACGTGCCGGTACTCCCCGGTGACGGTGCGCACCCGGAAGGAGTGCTCGAACATGGTCGGCTCGGCGTCCGCCGCCTTCAGCCACTGCTCGGCCAGCCCGGCCCGGTCCCGGGGGTGGATGAGCTCGAACCAGGCCTCGTCCATGGTCTCCCGCCAGGGCTGCCCGGTGAGCCGCTGCCAGCCGGGCACGAGCTCGGCCATGCTGCCGTCCGCGCGGACGATCCAGACCAGCTGGGAGACGGCGGAGATCAGCGCCTCGTACCGCTCCAGGGTGCGCAGGCGGTCGGTGGAGAGCTGTTCGGCCTGCTGGGCGGCGTGCACCTCGGTGGTGGTGTCGATCGCGGCGATCAGGATGCCGGGGCCGAACCGGGAGGAGATCGGGGAGCAGCTGTAGACGAAGTGCCGGTGGTCGCCGTCACCGTCCCCGGGCCGTTCCACCGTCCGGGGCGTGGTCACCTGGCGGGCGGTGCCGTCGGCGAGGACCTTGTCGAGCGTCTCGAAGAACCGCTCCACCCCGGGTTCGGCGAACAGCTCCCGGACGGGGACGCCGATCGACCGCGGCCCGAACAGCTCGCGGAAGGCGTCGTTGCGGTAGACCAGGCGGTGTTCCCGGCCCGCGGTCAGGGCGATCGCCACGATCGCCCGGTCGAAGACCTCGGGTGTCAGCTGCGGCTCGACCACCCCGTGGTGCCCCCTTGTCCGGTGTTGTGTCGTGCGGCAACCGCGTCCCCGTACCCGGGGTGTCCGGCTGCCTCCGGCCGGCTGCCCTCGGGTCTGCCCTTGCGGCGATCGCCCGCGGCCGTCCTTGGCACGATACGGTCTGGCCGGTACATCTGTACCGTTATGCCACGATTGTCGTCCTTGCCGGGGTGGCGCGTGAGTGCCCGGCGGCCGCGAGTTCGGCCGGGGCCGCCCGGGTCACCCGCTGCGCCGCCCCGCCGCGCTCACCCGGCCGGCAGCACGCTGGACAGCGGGAGGCCCTCGAAGAAGGCCACCGCCTCCTCGCGCCAGTGCGGGCGCCAGCCCGAGGCCTCCCCGGCGGCGGCCTCGGCGCAGCGGCGGATGTCGGCGCGGAGCCTGCCGTCCACGCCCAGCGACCGGGCCAGCTCGCGGACGCGCCCGACCGTCGCCGCGGAGCAGTCCGGATCGCCGAGCGCGGACTCCACCAGGGCCCGCTGCGCGTCGTCCGCGGCGGCGAGCAAAGCGCTCACGGCGTAGCTGCGGCGGCCGGACCGGAGGTCGGCGCCGGTCGACTTGCCGGTGGCCGCCTCGTCGGCGAACAGGTCGAGGTAGTCGTCGCGCAGCTGGCCGCCGATGCCGACCAGCGTCGCGTACCGGCGCAGGCGCGCGTCGTGCGCGGCCACGTCCTCGCCGGCCGCCAGCAGGCCCAGCCGCAGGGGGGCGAGGACGGAGTAGCGGGTGGACTTGTACTCGCAGACGGTGTGCAGGAACTCCTCCTCCGGAAGCGCCCGGAAGTCGCGTTCGAGGTCGACGATCTGGCCGGTGACCGTCTCCGCGGCGGCGTTCAGCTGCACCTCCAGCATCGCCTGGCGCAGCTCGGCGGGGACGTCCGCCTCCAGCAGGACCCGCATCGAGAGGAAGGCGGCGAGGTCCCCGGCCAGGACGGCCAGGCCCAGCGCGGTGCGGTCCGCCGCGGGGAACTCCTCGCGGTAGGCGTAGTAGGTGGAGGGGCCGCCCCGGCGCACCGGCGCGTCGTCGATGATGTCGTCGTGGACGAGCCCGTGCGTCTGGAGCAGTTCGATGCTCAGCGCGGCCTCCGCCAGACCGGGCACCGGCTCGGTGGTCACCAGCCGGGCGGCCTCGTACAGCAGGGCGACCCGCAGCCGCTTGCCGCCGCGCAGCGAGAGGTCCCGCAGCAGCTCCAGGCAGCGCGGGGTGAAGCGGCTGAGCGGTGGCGTGTCGAGGCGCTCCGGCAGGGAGGCGAAGTAGGCCTCGAAGCGGAGGTCGAACCGCCGCCGGTGTCCGGCGGCCCGTTCGCGGGCGGCTGCCATGATCGTCTGGTTCACGTGCCCTACCCTCGCACCCCCGCGCCCGGGCCCGCCGACGGGGGCCGGGTGCCTCGCGGGCGGCGCGCGCGGCGCGGCTACGGACAGGCGCGGTCCGTGTCCCGTGGAGCGTTGCCGGGTCGGCCGGGATCCCCGGCCTTCGGCCGGGAGGTGCCCTCGGCACCCTTGCTCCGGCCGCGATCCCGACCTGTCGGCCGCCGCCCGCGTCGGCCCCGGGTGGTCCTGACGCCGAGTCGGGGGAGTGGGAAGTCGGCGGGGCCGGCTTCCCGGTCGGCCCGCGTGCGTTCCGCGCTCGCCGACCGCACGCGGCCGGCGAGCGCCGACGGCACCTTGCCGAGCTCGCTCTCCTCGGCGGCCGGGTGCGCTCCCCGGCTATTCGGTCCGCCCGCCGAGCCAGTCGCGGAGGAGGAACGCGGCCTCGGCCTCCTCCGCCTCCGACCGACGGGTGTCCTCCTCCCAGGCCACGGTTCGGAAGAGTCCGGTGTCCCGCCACTCGGCCAGCGGCCGGTCGAGGTCCTCGCCGTTGGCCTCGTCGAGGTACCGGCCCGCAGCGGTGTAGACCAACCGGAGTTCGGCGCCCACCACGTGGTACTGGTCGCACTGCGGAAGGAGTTCCCCCTGCATCGGCAGGGCCCTGTCCAGCTCGACGCCACCGAGATAGCTCGGCATCTCCGCCCGCATCAACTCGTCGAGGTCGCCGAGCTGCCCCGTGGTGAGCCCGGTGACGGTCGACACGGCGAGGTTGCGCGAACGGATCAACGCGGTGAGCCCCGGGACGGTGAGGGACTTCCAGAGCGGGGGCGTGCGGGCGAGCAGGTGCGCGGCGATGTCGCCCGGGGTGGCTCCCGCGGCGAAGGCGGGCCCCGGTGACAGGCTCGCGACGGCCACGCCGAGGTCGCGACGGTACTCCGGGGCGATCCTGGTCGACTGGGTCAGCACGGCGCGGTCGATCTGGCCCGGGACCACCCGGTCCTCGTCGAAGAGCAGGGCGATACCCGTACGGCTCACGGCAGTTCCTTCTCGGACGCGGGGAACGGCGGCCCCTACCCCGGCGTGGGTGGAGAACTCGTTGCGGAAGTCAGCGGTGGTGAGTCCGGCCGGCGTGCGCAGTGCGGACGCGCCCGTGTGTTTGAGGTGTGACTGGAACGGGGTCTCGGGCTGGCCGAAGACGAGCGCGGAGACGCGGATCGTGCCGTCGTCCAGGACCGCGGCCACGGTACCGAGGCCGGAGTAGACCAGCGGGTTCCGCGCGGCGTCGTGGAGCGTGCCCGAAGCGGTGGCCGTCGTGAGCCAGTGCGGGTCGAAGGTGATGACGACGCCGCGCCCGCCGATGTCGAAGCGCAGGTGCGGGTCCTTCGCGAGGACTCCGGTGGGCTCCGACGGAGGCATCGTCGGGGGATTGCGGCAGCGCATCCGCGCTTCGAAGGAGACCAGCAGGCCGCGGTGTACGTGGTCGATCGTGCTCTCGCACAGCCTGGTCGCCGACTCGGCGTCCCACGTCTCGAACAACGGTCTGACCTGGGAGACGAAGAGCCCGGGAGCCAGCCCCTGGCCCCGGAACGGCTTGGTGGTGTCGAGCTCCGCCTTCCTCGCCGCGCCGAGGATCGCGCTGCCGTCCGAGAGCATCGCGATCCGTGGCAGGTTGACCAGATCGACGCTGGAGAAACGTGCTCGCCAGCTGTGCGAGGACTTCCGCAGCGCCTCGGCGACGGCCTCGTCGGGAGGGCCGCTCTCCGGTGCCGCGTTCACCACCACGACGTTGACGCCGCCGTGGATGTCCCCCGCCTGAACGGCTGCCCCGGTGACCTGGCCACAGAGGTCGTTGCGCACGTTCGGCAACGGCTGGTCGTGGGTCGTGCCGTCCCCCGCCGGTTCCACGTCGCTACCTCGCTCGAAACTCGCACCGCTCGGGATGGGGCACACACCCTACCCACGAGAAGTCGGGTCGGCCGACTTCCTGTGCTCGGGCCGCCGCTCCGGTGGTGTCAGGAGGTGCCGAAGACCTGTTCCAGGGCCTTGCGTGCGGCGAGCCGCCCTGCTTCACGAAACGCGCGGGGGTGGGAGTCGACGGGGTGGACGACCATGGACCGCAGCACGGCCCGGCAGTGGACGGTGATCCGCCCGTCCTCGGCCAGCACCTCGCGCAGGCCCTCGTCGAGCGCTTCGAGGAGTGAGAAGACCTCGCGGTAGTCCTCGTCGCCGCCGGCGGGGCCGAAGCGGAACCGGACGTCGTCCGGGAGGGTGAGCTCGAAGCGGGTGGGGCCGGTGCACGGCTCGAAGTCGACCGTCACGATCGCCGCCCCGCCGCCGCACCCGCCGGCCTGCCGGAGGTGCCGCGCCTGCACGTCGCGGAGGGGCCGGGGCGGGAAGAGCATCGGTTCTGCGGGCATCCCGCCATCGTAGGGCGGACCTATGCGGACCGGTCGCCCCGGCCGGTCTGTTCCGGGGTGACGGCACCCTGTGGGTCCGGGGGAACGCCCGGGCGTGCACAGGAAGTCGGCCATACCGACTTCCTGTGCACCGCGTTCTGTGGGCACCGGACCGTCAGCCGTCGCCGGGGGCCTGCGCCTCGGCGGTGAGGAGGGCGAGCAGGCCGGGGAAGCGGGCGTCGATGTCGGTCCGGCGGAGGGCGGCCATCCGGCTGTTGCCCCGGTCGACCTGCCGGATCAGGCCGGCCTCGCGCAGCGCGCGGAAGTGGTGGGTGACCGTGGCCTTCGAGACGGGCAGCGCGAAGGAACTGCAGGTGCGCGCGGTGCCGTCCGGCGAGCAGGCCAGCTCGCGGACCACCCGGCGGCGCAGCGGGTCGGCGAGCGCCGACAGCACCCTGCCGAGCTCGATCTCCTCGACGGCCGGGTGCCCTTCCTCGTCGGGCATGGGTGACCTCCCTCAGGTACGGCTTGAATCGTACCTCTCGGGAGAGGTACCGTCCGCGAGGTACGAGATTGGTCGTACCTCGGATGAGGGAGAGTTCGCATGGATCAGCCGGTCACGCTCGTCGGCATCGCCCGCCCGAAGCCCGAACGAGCGGCGGAGCTCAAGGAGTTGCTGCTCTCCTTCGTGGCCCCCACCCGGCAGGAGCCGGGCTGCCTGGAGTACCACTTCCACGAGGACCGCGAGGAGCCCGGCGTCTTCGTGTTCTACGAGGCGTGGCGAAGCCAGGCCGACCTCGACGCTCACCTGGCCCTGCCGCACCTGAACGCCTTCTGGGAGCGGCGGATGGACTACCTGACCAGTGACCTGGAGATCCGCTTCCTGACGATGCACAGCCCCTACGGCCGGGAGTAGCCCGCCGCCGGCTGCCATTCGGCTCCTATTCGGCGGGGATGCCGCGGAGGAGGAAGGGGAGGTGGGCGCCGCGGGTGAGGGCGTCGAGGGCTTGGGTGACGCGGTGGTGCTGGTCGGGGTCCATGGTGTCGGCGAGGTGGTCGGGGTGGATGAAGTGGAGGCCGGTGATGTGGCGCGGGGGGCGGTGGTGGGTGGTGGTGGCTTGTTGGGCGCGGGTGAGGCGGCCGCCCCAGTAGACGAAGTCGATGGCTTCGGGGAGGAGTCGGGCGTCGGTGTAGTCGGTGGCGAGGATGCTGCGCAGGGGGAGGACGAGGCCGGTTTCGGTCTC